>JBELLO010000208.1:0-2500 GCA_042096495.1 Candidatus Arcticimaribacter sp. | reverse complement strand
CATAATGTTTAATAAAATACTATATTTGTTAAACAAGCAATGTTATGATGTCAAAATTTTCTCGATTACTACTGTTATTAAGTCTTCCTTTATTATTGTCTAATGCTGACACAGCGCAGCAAGACTTTCAAGGGAAAGCATTTTATTTTTCAAAGTCTACAATAGATTTTGGAAGCTGGGGAGCTCGTATGAGTGAAGCTCAGAAAAAGCAAATGAAAGCGCGATTAAAAAACAGGCTAGAAAAGACTTATGTATTGAGTTTTGATACAACATCATCTTTATTTATCGAAGAGGAAAAAGTAGACGCTATCTCTGGCGCGACAGACTCTTGGGGGAGCAATTTTGCCCGCGGCAAGCAGTATAAAAATGTTACTGTAAACCTATTAGTTCAAGCCCAAGAGTTCTATGGGAAGCTTTTTTTAGTCAAAGATGAATTGCAAGCCATTGAATGGAAAATGGGGACAGAGGCTAAACAAATAGGTGCTTATACCTGTTTTAAGGCAACGGCGGTGTTACCCTCGACAGAATTATCTTGGTACAATTTTAACTGGAGTGATTTAAGAAGTAGCAATGCTTCTTCAACTGCAGAAGAAGAAATAAAGCTCACCTCAATTGAAGCTTGGTATACCTTACAGATTCCCGTAAAACACGGCCCAGCAGAATTCTGGGGTCTCCCGGGTTTGATTTTAGAGGTAAGCGCAGGAGATACTACCATACTGTGTTCAGAAATTGTGATGAATCCTAAAGAGCGCAAAGAAATCGTTGCACCAGATAAAGGGAAAGTCATCAATAAGGAAGATTATCGTGCCACCATAGTAGGTAAAATGATGGAAATGCGCAATAACCGCGGCAGAAGAAGAAGAGGATAATCATCACACTAGAACAGCTAATCTAACTGTATGAAAACACGCCTTTTCTTCCTTTTTATTGTGTTAGCTTTTTTTGCACAAGCGCAACAAATCAAATTTTCTGGAATCGTTCAGGATAGTTTAGCGAAACCCCTAGAAGCAGCTAGTCTAGTCGCCATCAATAAAGCATCGAACGCTTTAGACGCTTATGCTTTAACAGATGAAAAAGGAGCATTTTCTTTAAAACTGAAAACCAATACAGCCTATAAAATCCAAGTGAGTGCGCTGGGCTTACAAACCATAAATGACAGTCTCATTACAGCGCAAAGCGACTTGAGTCGAGACTATGAACTGCGTGCAGATATTGTCTTAGATGAGGTGGTGGTTAAAATGCCTGTCTTGATTCGAGGGGACACCCTAATTTATGATGCAGATTCTTTTAAAAATGGTTCAGAAAGAAAACTTGAAGACATAATCGATAAACTTCCCGGGGTAGAAATTAATGATACTGGTCAGATTGAAGTAGAAGGAAAAGTGGTCAATAAATTAATGGTCAACGGAAAAGATTTTTTCGATGGTGACACTAAAATAGCGACAAAAAACATCCCTTCGAGTACAGTAGATAAAATTCAAGTCCTTAAAAACTATGGGGAAGTAGGCCAACTACGCGGAGTAGGAAACAATCAAGACAATGTAGCCATCAACATTAAACTCAAAAAAGGGAAAGAAAGTTTTTGGTTTGGGAATGTGACTACTGGGGCAGGAGATTCCCCCTCAGAAGAATTGTACCTAGTTCAACCCAAACTTTTTTATTACAGTCCGAAATACAGTATCAACTTTATTGGGGACATAAACAACATTGGCGAGGTGGCCTTATCAAGGCGAGATATTCGCGGTTTTGGAGGGGGCTTTAGGTCTCCAAGTAGACAAAGCGGAACCAGCATTAATTTAGGCGATAACAGTCTCAACTTTTTGACCAATCAAAGCAATGCTCAGCGAATAGAAAATAAGTTAGCCACAGCAAACTTTAGCTATTCTCCAAATGAGAAATTAGACCTTACAGGTTTTCTTATCTTTAATTATAGCATCATAGATGCCAAAGAAAATAGCTTTATTCAATACACAGATTCTCGTTTACAAATCCCAGATGAAGCCACCGAAGAAACTAGCGAGGAACGCTCTAATCAAGCTTTATTAAAATTAAGCGCTTCTTATAAACCCAATTTTAACAATCAATTAGATTATGATATTCTTGTAAGGGCATCAAATGACAGTCAACAACAAAATGTCTTGTCTTCGGTGATAGGAAGAACGGCACAGCTAGAAGAAGTCACTCCTTTTTCAATTAATCAAAACTTAAACTATTACTTTACCCTTGATGAGGATAATATCTTTGCTTTTGAAGCGCAGCATTTGCTTAAAAACGAAGATCCCTTCTATAATGCTACTCTAGTGAATGACCCAAACGGGAATGATGCCTTTGATACTACTGCAAATGCCTTGGGTCTTGATACGAGCTTGAACGCTTATGATTTAGGACAAAACCGAAAGATTTATTCCAATCAATTAGATGCGAAGCTCGATTACTACCATATTATCTCACCTACGTGTAAGGTGTGATTATTGTTTAGCAGCGAATCAATCAAACACTG
>JBELLO010000207.1:0-2561 GCA_042096495.1 Candidatus Arcticimaribacter sp. | reverse complement strand
AAAACCGTAGGGGACAAAGTAGCCATAGTAGGCGCAGGAGGAATAGGCTTTGATATGGCTGAATATTTCGCCCATGATATGGCGCATGAATCGGTCAGTTTAAATACCGAAAATTACATGAAAGAGTGGGGTGTTGATATGGCTTATGCCAAAGGCGGCGCCTTAGCAGAAGCGCCTAAACCACTGGCTTCCCCTAGAGAAATTTACTTGCTTAAGCGTTCTAAAGGAAAACACGGAAAGAATTTAGGAAAAACCACTGGCTGGATTCACCGTTCAAGTCTAGCGATGAAAGAGGTGAAAATGCTGGCAGACATCAGTTATGAAAAAGTCGATGATCAAGGTTTACACATCAAAGTAGGAGAAGAGCATCAAATACTCAATGTCGACCATGTGGTGATTTGTGCAGGCCAAGTTTCTTTAAAAGAACTTGAAGCGGGTTTAAGTAGTGCTGGGCAAAATGTGCACCTTATAGGAGGAGCAAATATCGCTGCTCAACTCGATGCTAAAATGGCTATTAAAGAAGCCAGTGAATTAGCCGCCAAGCTTTAATAAATAGTTTAACGTTTTCTAAAACCGCCTTAAAGGCGGTTTTATTGTTCTATTCCTAAATGGATTAGGACGCTTTTATTGAATTTCACAACTAAGCTTTTAATTAGTGGTATGAGATTTATTTAGAGCATAGAAGGTTACTTGGGCATAATCATCATCATTGCCAGTACTGTTGAGATGATAGACTCCAGCTTTAAAATACATGTATTGCCCGCCTACATTAAACCCGCTGTTTGCCATATCGATGACTTTAACTACATCTGCTTTCCCCTCTCTAATAATGGTGACGGTCAAAATATCCCCAACAACCTTAATTCGATAGCTGAAAACTTCATCAAGGGCAATTCCATCAGCAGGATTCGCAGCATTATTACTTCTAGAGCCAATCATTTCGTGCCATTGTTCGCTGCCATTTCCGTCAGTGGGTTCATGGGCAAAGTAGATCGAACCTAAATTGTTATCCCTTAATTTTCTGTAATAGATACGAATAGGTTCATCACTATTTGCGTGTATCTGTCCGATAACAAGCCGCCCTATATGACTATTACTCCCCGATGTGGTGACGTGGTTCACGGCTAGGGTGGCATTCATTTCCCCATCATACCCCGCAGCAGCAATTTTATCTTCTTGCGGTGCACTGCCAAAGACCCAGTTATTTTTATTTACGCCCTGTGTACTAATACTGGTGTTAGTCCCTCTTAGCATTTCACGTAATTCTACTCTTGTATAATTTGTATTTACAGAGGTTTTATAGCCTGCTACTGGGCACTTAAACACCATTCCGCCATCTGGAGCAGTATAAAAATAAGTGCTGTTTTCATAGCCATCGTTGAGATCACTAACTGAAATATCTGTTGCTGTACCATCTCCTTCATTTACAGGAATACTCAACTTCCATGTAGATAAATCAAAGTTTGTTGATGGAGCCTGATCAGGATCTAAACTGCCGGTCGGGGTTGTGGCTTGTTGTTCCTCTGCGGCCTGTGTAATTTGCAGCGTCCTTGAAAGACGACCTCCTGTGATGGTTATATTACCTATGCGTTCTGTAGGATTAGCATTAGCAGTTACTGCAACAGTGATAATGCCGTTGTTACTGCCAGAAGAGGGATTGACTGTGATCCAATTACTACTGTTATTGACACTCCAGTCTAAATTAGCATTTACATTGACTAATTGGGACGTTTGATCGGCAGAAAAGGCCAAAGAAGAAGGGATACTTAAACTTTCTGGGATTACTTCTTCTTCTGCTGCGGGTTCGCTGGCGCTACAAGCCAAAAGCAAAACGAAAGATAAGAATGAAAAAACACGATTGATTGACGTCATAATGGGCGATTTCTTTTACAAAAAAACGATTTTTAAAAATGAAAAGTACATTTATGGCTTAAATTCTAGGATAATGGTTTTTAGTTATTTTATCCTGAACTTCTCCCGTATGTTTTGTGCTTAGGGGTTCAAAGAGTAAAATCCATGTTTCTTCTTCGGCGCATGGGCGGTGTTCTACCCCTTTTGGAACAACGATTATTTCTCCAGGATTGACCACTTTGACACCATCGCGAAATTCCATGCGAAGTTGCCCTTTTACCACGTGAAAAAGCTCGTCTTCTTCAGCGTGAGCATGCCATACAAACTCGCCTTGAACTTTGGCTAAGAGAACTTGTTGGTTATTGAGTTCGGCAATAACATGAGGGCTCCATTGGCTGTCAAACTCCCCGTATTTTTCCAGAATATTGATGACTTTCATAAAGGTTTTATTGCGTAAAAGAACAAGTTAATCTTTTTTGATGGGTCGGCTTTTTAAGGGAGCAGATTAGTTGGTTGATTTATTGTATTTTTAATAAAAAATTAAGCGTGAATCTAGCAACAATCCCTAGTAAAGAAATTATGCCCGGTTTACACGGGAAGTTGGTCCATGGCCAGCAATTAAGTTGGGCTTTTTGGACGGTAGAAAAAGGAGCAGTTGTTCCAGAACATCATCACCCACACGAACAAATGATGCATGTAGTAGAAGGAGA
>JBELLO010000206.1:0-2579 GCA_042096495.1 Candidatus Arcticimaribacter sp. | reverse complement strand
GTAGAATTATTCATGAATGATGAAGAAACAGAATGTATCGTCATGATTGGTGAAATCGGTGGTCAACTAGAAGCAGATGCTGCAAAATATATCCAAGCGACTGGAAATAAAAAGCCTGTAGTAGGATTTATCGCTGGAGAAACAGCTCCTGCAGGACGTACAATGGGACATGCTGGAGCAATTGTAGGTGGATCTGATGATACCGCTCAAGCTAAAAAACGCATCATGGCAGAATGTGGAATTCATGTAGTGGATTCACCAGCAGCCATTGGTAAAAAAGTAGCAGAAGTACTCGCTTAATTCATTTAATATGCATCTATTAAAAGGTAAAACAGCTATCATTACTGGAGCCAGCCGTGGGATCGGGAGAGGAATTGCGCAAGTCTTTGCTGCGCAAGGATGTAATGTCGCCTTCACGTATAGCAGTTCAGTAGAAGCAGCTAATGCTTTAGAAGCAGAGCTTAAAGCAGCGGGTGTTAATGCAAAAGGCTATCAAAGCAATGCCGCTGACTTTGATCAAGCACAAGCTTTAGTAGAAGAAGTCTTAAAAGATTTTGAAGGAATTGATATCTTAATCAATAACGCTGGAATTACAAAAGATAACTTGCTTATGCGAATGGGAGAAGAAGACTTTGATAAAGTCATCGAAGTCAACCTAAAGTCTGTCTTTAATATGACTAAAGCTGTACAACGCAACTTTTTAAAACAACGCAAGGGCTCTATCATCCATATGAGTTCTGTTGTGGGAGTCAAAGGGAATGCGGGTCAGGCCAACTATGCCGCTTCTAAGGCGGGGATCATTGGGTTTTCTAAGTCCATTGCCCTAGAATTAGGATCGCGTAACATTCGTTCTAATGTGATCGCTCCAGGCTTTATTGAAACAGAAATGACAGGGAGTTTACCTGAAGACGTTGTGCAAGGATGGCGCAATGGTATACCACTAAAACGTGGAGGATCTCCAGAAGACATTGCAAATGCTTGTGTTTTCTTAGGATCAGATATGTCAGAATACATTACAGGACAAGTCCTTAATGTAGATGGCGGAATGCTAACTTAAAATAAAATTATTATGAACAGATTACCAAAAATTGGCCTACCGGCGCTAGCGCTAGGATTTATCTTGATTATTTTTATTTCGAAATCTTCTATCAATATTGGATATGGAGAAGCGGGAGTGTTGTTTAAAACCTTTGGAGGAGGGGTAGTGACAGATGAACCACCGTTAGGGGAAGGATTCCATATCATTGCACCTTGGAATAAAGTATACATTTACAACGTCAAGCAACAAGAGGTATTTGAAAGCAAAATGCAAGTACTTTCTTCTAATGGTTTAGAGATCAGCTTAGATATTTCTGTCTTGTATCAGCCTAAAATCGAAGATTTAGGAAAACTGCACAAAACAAAAGGAGAAAACTATCTGAACATCATCATTATCCCTCAGATTAGAGCTGTGGCTCGTTCTGTAGTGGGACGTTATACGCCAGAACAATTGTACTCTACTAAGCGTGATGCCATTCAAAATGAGATTTACGAAGAAACTAAAAAGGTGGTTGAAAATCAATATGTTCAACTCAATGCAGTTTTAGTGAGAGATGTGACCTTGCCGATCGCGATTCGTCAAGCTATTGAACGTAAATTAAATCAAGAGCAAGAAGCCTTAGAATACGAATTCCGTATTGAAAAAGCAAGGCAAGAAGCAGAGCGTCAACGTATTGATGCAGAAGGTAAAGCAACTGCTAACCGTATATTAAGTGCCTCTTTAACCGATAAAATTCTTCAAGAAAAAGGGATCGAAGCGACCATCAAATTATCAGAATCTCAAAATTCTAAGGTAATTGTTATTGGAAGTGGAAAAGACGGTCTTCCGATCATCTTAGGGAATCAATAATTCTTTTGAAATTGTAAATAATACGTATATTTGCACCATCAATGAAAAAAAACCATTTACATATCCATCATACACAATATCGTTCAAACGAGCGTTAATGGATCTGTAGACCCTATAACTAACCCGTTTGATCTTCAAGCGGGTTTTTTTATTTAAACCCATTGAGGTTGAACAAAAAAAAGAAATATGATTAGAATTGCTATTCAGAAATCTGGCCGTTTAAACACAGAATCACTGGCCTTATTAAAAAGCTGTGGTATTGCTATTGATAATGGAAAAGATCAATTAAAAGCTGCGGCTAGAAACTTCCCGGTAGAAGTATTCTTTTTGCGCAATGGAGATATTCCACAATACTTAAGAGATGGAGTAGTGGACCTGGCCATCTTAGGGAGCAATACTTTAGTAGAAAAGGGAACTGATTTAGAAGTGATTGAAGAACTAGGCTTTTCAAAATGTCGCGTCTCCATTGCCTTACCTAAAGGAAGCGCTTATAATGGCGTTAGTGATTTAGCCGGAAAGAAAATCGCGACTTCTTATCCCAATACGGTCAAACAATTTTTAAAAGAGAACCAGATAGAAGCAGACTTGCACATTATCAATGGTTCTGTAGAAATTGCTCCTAACATCGGTTTGGCAGACGCCATTTGTGATATCGTTTCCAGTGGAAGCACTTTGTTTAAAAACAACCTAA
>JBELLO010000205.1:0-2596 GCA_042096495.1 Candidatus Arcticimaribacter sp. | reverse complement strand
CAATGAATAATTCAAAGCCTTGATTGGGTGTCCAGGCGGTAAATTCCCTGATATAATTCAATCCATTGAGATAAATTAGTGAATCTTTTTTCTCATGTTCTATGAGATCGTTTTTTAAACAAAAAGGGTGATACAGTTCTAATGCATTTTTTGAAGAAACTGTTTCCCAAACTTCACTAACACTATGGTCTAAATATATCTTTTCTGAAATTTTAAAGGCTTTCATCTACTTAGAGGATTATGGTTAATCTTAAAGTTAAACAAAGCTGCGCAAGTTTTATTTAACTTAAGTAAAAAAGAAATGATTTTTTTACTCAAAAAAATTATCGCCCTAAGCTAAATAAGTATTTTTAGCCCTAGAAAACCAAAAAGAATTAAAAGCCCTTAGGCAAGTAATTGATTTGAAATAGAGACAAAATGGACCAAATGAAATTAAAAAATAAAAACATCCTGATTACCGCAGGAGCACAAGGAATAGGAGAAGCCATTACCCAACACTTTATCGATAGCGGTGCTCATGTCTCTATTCATTATTTTTCAAGTGCAGAACGAGCAAAAGAATTGAAAGAATACGCGATTAAAAAAGGCCAAAACGCTTTTATTGTCAAAGCAGACCTGACACAAGAAGAAGAAGCCAATACATTGGTAGAAAAAACGATAGAAGCTTTAGGAGGATTAGACATCCTAATTAACAATGCAGGCTCTTTGGTCGCGCGCAAATTATTAGATGAGATGGAGTCATCGTTCTGACATAAGGTAATGGACATCAACCTTACTTCTATGCTCTTTGTCACAAGAGCAGCTGCACCTCATCTCGCAAAAAACGAAAATAGCAGTATTGTTAATTTAGCTTCCTTAGCTGGCCGTAAAGGGGGGCATCCTGGATCTCTCGCTTATTCAACAAGTAAAGGAGCAATCTTAACATATACACGAGCTCTAGCATCTGAACTAGGTCCCAAAGGAATTCGGGTCAATGCAGTCGCTCCAGGATTGATTTTAGGAACAGCATTTCACAATACCCATACCACTAAAGAATCTGCAGCAGAAACCACAGCAGGTATCCCCATTAAGCGTGCAGGAGAGGCAAATGATGTCGCAAGAGCTGTTTTATATTTAGCTTCTGAATACGATGGCTTTATCAACGGAGCTACACTAGACATCAATGGAGGTGTTTATAATATGTAATGGATACTGAGCTGCAATGAAGCACTCTTTCATAATAGTATGCTTAACTTATATGAAGAGAACTAGAATTAGTTAAAAAGTATATCTGCATTAAATAAAAAAACCCCTTAGAATTATCTAAGAGGTTTGCTGATATAAAATATCAAAGAAGTTTATTCAACTCTAACATTAATGGCGCTTGGCCCTTTAGCAGTTGATTCTGTGTCGTAACTTACTTTGTCTCCTTCAGTAATGTTATCAACTAAATTATTAGAATGCACGAAGACATCTTTTTCTCCTGAATCTGGTGTTATAAAGCCAAAACCTTTGGCATCATTAAAAAATTTTACTGTTCCTATACTCATTATATATGTATTAATTATGTGTGAAAGTAATGGTTATTCATTCATTATGACCTCTTTAAACTAAAAACTTTATATAATTAAGAAATTAAATTTAAATATCTCATTATCATATTATTAATAATACTGAAAATCAACAATAGGAAACTTAGTTTACCTAGAAGGTTTAGCAGTGCCTAAATTGAAAGAAGAAGAATCACCAGTACAAAAAAAGGAGGGTTTAAAACCTTCCTTTTAAAATAAACTTAACGAATACCTTTATAACACTTAATCTTTAACAACAATTCCATTTAATGAAAACGATTTACAATATATATTCCTTCACTTAACTCCCTTATTCCATAGATAAAATGGGATAGTGATAAAAGAAAGTGGTAGAATTAAAAGAAGTGTGATAGTCCAAATTTCTTTAGAATTATTGTGGATTCTTTTATTGGTTTTCACTTTATCACACATTCAAATATTACGCTTCAAATATCATTTTTTTACGTTAGTTGTGAGGTTAAATAAGAAATAAGAAAATGTTAGTAAAATATATTAGTAATGTTAGCAGCCTTTAATTAGTGCCTAAACTAAATGAAAATATACCGATGATTAAGGCTTAATCTACTGGAGGTGGAGGTGGTGGAAGCTCACTCTCGTCTAATGTATACTTAATTTTTGCCGCTGCTTTTTCTAAGGTTAAAGCATCAAAATATAAAATATTATCTCTGTATAGCTTTATCACAACTAGACCACTCGGCTTTATTGGAAACTGTTTTATCCCTTTTTCCTCTGATTCTATTCTAATCTGAAATTCAACAGAACCAATATTTTCTATTAGAGCATAGGAGTAATCTTCTTCGACATAAGGGTTTATCGTGGCATCTTGTCCCTTTCCTTTGCCAATCATACACATACTTTGACCATTGGTTAATTCAAAAGATTGTCCTAAAGATATTAGCGGAATAAAAAGGAATAGTAGAAGTAGTTTTTTCATCGAATTAAAGATATTAAAAATAGAATAAGCTTCCCACAATAAACAAAAAAAGGGAGTCTTTCGACTCCCTTATAAGGGTGGAAGATCGGTC
>JBELLO010000204.1:0-2598 GCA_042096495.1 Candidatus Arcticimaribacter sp. | reverse complement strand
TGACACAAGGGGTCCTCTCTCACGCCACCTTTTCACATGCCCAAGACGATTTAGACAGCATCATCCTTGACAGCTCACTAAAAAAAGAAAAAGAAGGTAATCTCTTCTTTAAAATGCAAGGCAATAAGGTCTATAAATACGCCACTTCTCAATTACCGCTCGTGATTAAAAAAGCCATGGACAAAATTGGGATGACCCCTAGCGAAGTCGATTATTTTTTCTTTCATCAGGCCAATGCAAAAATGCTCAAAGCCATTGCAGGTAACCTAATGAAGGCCTTTGAAATCACCGATGTAGAATACGCCCACAAAATCCCTAGCAGCATTTCTTTCTTAGGCAATACCTCTGTGGCCACCATACCCACCCTGTTTGATTTAGTCAAAAAGAAAGAAATAGATGGTTTTCCGCTCAAAAAAGGACAAACCTATGTCTTTGCTTCAGTCGGTGCAGGAATGCATTGTAATGCCATTGTATACCGCTCTTAAACTGCTGTGTTAGGCTTCCTTTTTGACCTGCAGTGTGTTAAGAAAGGATCTCTTGTTTTTCGCTCTTCTGGAAATGTGTATATTTGAGTTCTTCCATGAAGAGGATAGATGACGAAAAATTACTAAAAAACTAAGATATGGCCGATAAATATGTCGATATAGACACGCTCAAGTACATGCTCTATGATGTACATAATCTTGAAGAAATGCTCACCCGTGAACGCTTTCAAGACCACGACAAAGAATCTTTAGATCTCTTTATTGACGCAACAAAAAGCTTTGCAGACAAAGAGCTCTTCCCTTACATTCAAGAAATGGACGAAAAACCCGCTCACCATAAAGACGGAAAAGTTTTTGTCCATGACCAAGTAAAAACCATGATGGAAGAGGGGGGAGACCTAGGGGTAATCTCTGGGCCTTTTAACTATGAAGATGGTGGGATGCAAATTCCCTTATTGGTACAAACCGCTTCTAATTATATCCTCGATGCTGCGAACAATCACCTGCCTGGCTATGCTGGATTAACCCAAGGAGCAGCAGAGTTGATCATTCATTTTGCCAGTCAAGCTTTAAAAGACACCTATGTCCCTAACATGCTTGCAGGAAAATGGGGAGGTACCATGTGCCTAACAGAACCTCAAGCTGGTAGTTCGCTCTCTGATATAGTCACTAAAGCTACTCCTACAGAAAACGGGCACTACCACATTAGCGGTCAAAAGATTTTTATCTCTGGCGGAGACAATCAATTCTCTGAAAATATTGTCCACCTCCTTTTAGCCCGTGTTGAAGGCGCGCCAAAAGGGACCAAAGGCATCTCGCTTTTCGTCGTTCCTAAAAACCGTCCAGACGGGAAAGGGGGACTCACCCCTAATGATGTGACTTCTGTCGCAGATTTTCAAAAAATGGGGCAACGTGGATACTGTACTACCCACCTTGGTTTTGGCGACGCAGGAGACTGTCAAGGCTATTTAGTCGGCGAAGAGAACAAAGGTTTAAGTTATATGTTCTTGATGATGAATGCCGCGCGAATTGGCGTTGGACGTGGAGCATCGGCCATTGCCTCTGCTGCTTATCAAGCCTCTTTACAATATGCAAATGAGCGTCCACAAGGAAGAAAATTAACCAGCGATGGCACAAAAGACGTCAACGAAAAGCAAGCCTTAATCGTTGAACACCCTGATGTGCGCAGAATGCTTCTCTTGCAAAAAGCCGTAGTAGAAGGCTCAATGAGTCTAGTGATGCTTGCATCAAAATACTATGACCTAGAAAATACCGCCACCTCTCCAGAAGAGAAGAAAAAATACAACACCCTACTCGAAATGATTATTCCGGTGGTGAAAACCTATCCTTCAGAGGCAGGAAGTTATGCGGTCAACAACGGCCTTCAAATCCTAGGGGGTTATGGTTTTTGTTCAGACTTTATCTTGCAACAATATTACCGTGATATCCGTATCTCTGCCATTTATGAAGGCACCACGGGTATCCAATCTCAAGATTTATTAGGGAGAAAATTAACCATGGGGAACGGCGAGGGAGCACAACTCCTTATGGCAGAAATAATGGAAACCATTCAAGCTGCCGGACAAATTGATGCTTTAAAAGGCTACGCCAAAGTGTTAGGCGATAAACTGCAATTAACCCAAAAGATTCTAGGATCACTCATGCCTTTTGCCATGAAAGGAGACTATGAACGTTTTCTGGCAGATGCTACCATCTTTATGGAGTTCTTTAGCTTGATTATCATCGGCTGGACCTGGTTAGACATAGGGGTCAATGCAAAACAAACCATGATCAATGGCAATGGCAATTACAGCGATGATTTTTATGAAAGTAAACTAGAAACCCTAGAGTATTTCTTTGCTTATGAGTTACCAAAGACCACCAGTCATGCAGAGATTATCCTGCACCCTTCAACGGTGACCATTAAAAAGGAAAAAGAGTATATCATTTAAAAAATTAGAGATGAATCAAAGCAGAAAGTGGATCGTAAAATGGTTTTTAGGCTTCCTGCTTTGGTTTGTTTTTGATCTTTTTATGGAGGCGGTGGTGTTTGAAGCCCTGGGCTGGAATGGCACCACAAAAAACGATTGGTTTTTTATCCTTTGGTGGATCG
>JBELLO010000203.1:0-2601 GCA_042096495.1 Candidatus Arcticimaribacter sp. | reverse complement strand
TGGTAGCAACCGTTATGCGGGACAGTACCTTAATGATTCAAAACTCGCTTCCTGCAGCAGATCAAATTCAAAAATTGGATAAGAAAGATCGTGTGATGTATATCTATGCGGGGAAACCTTCTAGTCGTTATGCAGACAAATACGGAACGCAAGCTCGTATCCAGTTGAATGATAAGTTTGCTGATGTAGGAGATGTTGCTGCTTTCGTTTTAGCAGAAAGAGCATCTAAACGTCAAGAATTACAAAATGTTTTAACTACCGCGCTCAAAGTGGACGGAGAAACAAACATGGGATTAATTACAGATATCAAGCAGGAATTACGTAAAGTAAATGCCTTAAAAATCAACTATACTACTCGTGTGGGAGATTATACGCAGAATATGAATTAGTTCATTTGATGAAAAGTTAAAAGCATCCGTCTTTAGGCGGGTGCTTTTTTTTTACCCTAATTTAAGTAAAATTGTACCTTCGCTTTATGCAAAAGTTCTTCTTTCTCTTTTTTTTATTAAGTGTCTACTTTGTTTCAGCACAAGTAAAAGACAGCCTTAGTTATAGAGAAGATCAGCTGTATGTCGATCTCAATCTAGGAATCCAGTTCAATGACATTAATGGCTTTAAACAGAATGGCTTTTCGCGAAGCATCCACATTGGAGCATTACGTGATTTCCCTATTACTCATAAGGGAGACAAAGCTGTTGCAATAGGATTGGGCTATGGTTTTGTTCGTTTAGTGAATAATATCAATGTTGAACAAGTCCAAAATGGCTACCGCTACAGCATCCCTGAAGTCCAAAGAGCCCTGCGGAATGTCTTTACTTATCATCAATTACAATTACCAGTCGAGTTGCGCTGGAGAACGTCTACGCTGCAAGACTATGCCTTTTGGCGAGTCTATCTTGGGTATCGTTTGAGTTATCAATTTGGGGCCCAGTATAATCCTTTTTTTGGCAGAAAGTTTACTTTAGAAAATCAATTGAATGAATTGCAGCACAGCATCGGCATTGCTATGGGATTTAATACCTGGAATTTAAGATTTGATTATAGTTTAATCCCTTTACTCAAAGAGGAGGCTACGGGTGCTCAAAATCAATTAAAGGTTTTTCCTGTGCAAGTAGGCTTGATTTTCTACCTTTTATAGTTCTTTTCTCAATCGCGCTACAGGAAAGTTCATTTGCTCTCTGTATTTAGCGACTGTTCGTCTTGCAACCTTATAGCCTTTTTCAAGTAAACCCTTAGACAAGGCGTTATCTGCAAGGGGTTTTTTCTTGTCCTCTTCTTCTATAAGGGTGCGTAAGATTTTCTTTATTTCTAGGGTTGAAACTTCTTCTCCTTCTGCATTTGTAAGCGACTCTGAGAAAAAGGTTTTCAGCAATTTTGTCCCATAAGGAGTATCGATATATTTGCTGTTCGCTACCCTAGATATAGTGGAGATGTCCATGTGGATTTCATCCGCAATGTCTTTTAATATCATGGGTTTTAGAGAACGTTCATCTCCTGTTAAGAAGTAATCATATTGATGATTTACAATAGCCTCTATGGTAAGTTGAAGCGTTTGTCTTCGCTGCTGTATCGCATCGATAAACCATTGCGCAGCATCGAGTTTTTGCTTGATAAACTGTACGGCTTCTTTTTGGGCTTTTGATTTTTTAGAAGCTTCTTTATAGCCGCGCAGCATGTCTTGATAGCCAGAAGAAACATGTAATTCTGGTGCATTCCTCCTGTTGATACTTACTTGTACGATTCCATTTTCTATGGTTAAAATAAAATCTGGAACGATATGGGTGTTTTGAAAAATACCAGACATTGCTCCCCCTGGTTTAGGGTTCAGTTTTTCAATTTCTGCAAGCCCCTCTTTAAGTAAGTCTTCGTCTACATCAAACTTATCTTGCATCTTCTTAAAATGCTTTTTAGAAAATAGGTCAAAGGCTTCGCCAATGATTTTCTTTGCGACGATGACCCCTAAGCTTGTTTCTTTTCGCTCTAATTGTAAAGCGAGGCATTCTTGTAAATCTCTTGCCCCCACTCCGGCTGGATCAATCGATTGTACCTTTTTAAGGACAGCTTCAACAGTTTCTATTTCAACGATGATTCCTTGTGTAAAAGCCAGATCGTCGATTAAATCCTCAAGAGCACGACGCAAATAACCACTTTCGTCAATACTCCCCACAATAAACTCTGCGATGGTTCTTTCTTCTTCGGTGAGAATAAGGGATCCTATCTGCAGTTGAAGTGTTTCATGGAAACTAATGCCACCAGAAATAGGGGTGCTTTTATCTTCATCATCTGCGCTATAATTATTTGTATTGAGCCGGTAAGAAGGAATCTCATCGTCACTTAAATAGGCATCTATATCGATGTCTTGGGTATCAATAACATCGTTGTTATCCTCATACTCTTGGTCATAAGTATCCACTGCATTTTCTTCTTTACCACTCTCTAGCGCAGGGTTTTCTTCCAGTTCATTTTGAAGTCGCTGTTCAAAATCTAAGGTAGGAAGTTGAATTAACTTCATTAACTGAATCTGCTGTGGAGACAGTTTTTGAGCGAGCTTTAATTGAAGTTGTTGTTTTAACATAATAAGTTGGGTCTTATCTAAAGATA
>JBELLO010000202.1:0-2604 GCA_042096495.1 Candidatus Arcticimaribacter sp. | reverse complement strand
TGGTAGCAACCGTTATGCGGGACAGTACCTTAATGATTCAAAACTCGCTTCCTGCTGCAGATCAAATTCAAAAATTGGATAAGAAAGATCGTGTGATGTATATCTATGCTGGAAAACCTTCTAGCCGTTATGCAGATAAATACGGAACGCAAGCACGTATCCAGTTAAACGATAAATTTGCTGATGTAGGCGATGTTGCTGCTTTCGTTTTAGCAGAAAGAGCATCAAAACGTCAAGAATTACAAAATGTATTGACTACCGCGCTCAAAGTAGACGGGGAGACAAACATGGGATTAATTACAGATATTAAGCAGGAATTACGTAAAGTAAATGCCTTAAAAATCAATTACACAACTCGTGTAGGAGATTATACGCAGAATATAAATTAATTCATTTGATGAAAAGTTAAAAGCATCCGTCTTTAGGCGGATGCTTTTTTTTTACCCTATTTTCAGTAAAATTGTACCTTCGCTTTATGCATAAGTCTTTCTTCCTCTTTTGTTTATTGAGTGTCTACTTTGTATCCGCTCAAGTAAAAGACAGTCTTAGTTATAGAGAAGATCAGCTGTATGTCGATCTCAATCTAGGGATTCAATTCAATGATATTAGCGGTTTTAAACAAAATGGTTTTTCGCGAAGTATCCATATCGGTGCATTGCGTGATTTCCCACTGACAAAACAAGGAGACAAAGCCCTTGCAATAGGAATGGGGTATGGTTTTGTACGTCTCGTCAATAACATTAGTGTTGAGCAGGTCCCGAATGGGTATCGTTTTAGCATCCCCGAAGCCCAAAGAGCTTTGCGTAATGTCTTTACTTATCACCAGCTACAATTACCTGTCGAGTTGCGCTGGAGAACGTCTACGCTACAAGATTATGCCTTCTGGCGAGTCTATCTGGGCTATCGTTTGAGTTATCAATTTGGCGCCCAGTTTAATCCCTTTTTTGGGAGAAAGTTTCCCCTCGAAAATCAATTGAACGAATTACAGCACAGTGTTGGGATTTCAATGGGTTTTAATACTTGGAATTTAAGGTTTGACTATAGTTTAACGCCCCTGTTTAAAGAAGCAAACTCTAGCAATACAGAAACTACATATCGATTGTTTCCTGTGCAAGTAGGGTTGATTTTCTACCTCTTATAGTTCTTTTCTCAATCGCGCTACCGGAAAGTTCATTTGTTCTCTGTATTTGGCGACGGTTCGCCTAGCTACTTTATATCCTTTTTCTAACAAACCTTTTGAAAGCGCATTATCAGCAAGGGGCTTTTTTTTATCCTCTTCTTCAATAAGGGTACGGAGTATTTTTTTGATTTCTAAGGTTGAAACTTCTTCTCCTTCTGCGTTAGTAAGAGATTCAGAGAAAAATGTTTTAAGCAATTTTGTCCCATAGGGGGTATCAATATATTTGCTATTCGCCACCCTAGATATAGTCGAGATATCCATATTGATTTTATCTGCAATATCCTTTAATATCATGGGTTTTAAGGAACGCTCATCCCCTGTTAGGAAATAATCATATTGATGATTTACAATAGCCTCTATGGTGAGTTGAAGGGTTTGTCGGCGCTGTTGAATTGCATCGATGAACCATTGTGCAGCATCGAGTTTTTGCTTGATAAATTGTACAGCTTCTTTTTGGGCTTTTGATTTAGTTGAGGCTTCCTTATATCCACGCAGCATGTCTTGATATCCAGAAGAAACATGTAATTCTGGTGCATTTCTCCTGTTGATACTTACTTGTACGTTACCATTTTCTATGGTTAAAATAAAATCTGGTACGATATGGGTGTTTTGAAAAATCCCCGACATTGCTCCCCCTGGTTTAGGGTTCAGTTTTTCAATTTCTGCAAGACCTTCTTTGAGTAAGTCTTCGTCTACATCAAACTTATCTTGCATTTTCTTAAAGTGCTTTTTAGAAAATAGGTCAAAGGCTTCGCCAATGATTTTCTTTGCGACGATGACCCCTAAGCTTGTTTCTTTTCGCTCTAATTGTAAAGCGAGGCATTCTTGTAAATCCCTTGCACCCACTCCGGCTGGATCAATCGATTGTACTTTTTTAAGCACAGCTTCTACAGTGCTTGTTTCGACCATAATCCCTTGTGTAAAGGCAAGATCGTCAATTAAATCTTCAATAGCACGACGCAAATAACCGCTTTCGTCAATACTCCCTACAATAAACTCTGCGATGGTTCTTTCTTCTTCGGTAAGGATAAGGGATCCAATTTGTAATTGAAGTGTCTCATGAAAACTTACTCCACCAGAAATAGGCGTGCTTTTTTCTTCGTCATCTGCACTATAATTATTTGCATTAAGGCGATAAGAAGGGATTTCATCATCACTTAAATAGGCATCTATATCGATGTCTTGAGTATCAATAACATCGTTGTTATCTTCATACTCTTGGTCATAAGTATCCTCTACATTTTCTTCTTTACCACTCTCTAGCGCAGGATTTTCTTCCAGTTCATTTTGAAGTCGCTGTTCAAAATCTAAGGTGGGAAGTTGAATCAACTTCATTAACTGAATCTGCTGTGGAGACAGTTTTTGAGCAAGCTTTAATTGAAGTTGTTGTTTTAACATAATAAGTTGGGTCTTATCTAAAGATA
>JBELLO010000201.1:0-2605 GCA_042096495.1 Candidatus Arcticimaribacter sp. | reverse complement strand
ACTTGCATGCGCTCTTTTGGGATAGAAGCCACTTTAATAATCAAGGGCATATCCATATCATTGATCACTAAATTCATTCCAGAAAGGCGAATGACTTCGTGCAATTGGTGACGGCGTTCATTGATGAGTCCATAACGAGGCATAAAGATCCTTGTTTGACCCCCAGCATCGTTAATCGATTTAGGAATTTTAAACGAATTGATTGACCGTTCGGTTTGAGGAAGATAGGGGATAACTTCCGAAGAAATTATAAGTACTTTTTTATTTTGCATAACGACGATTTTACCTACTACGGCGAAAGTTTAGCAAAATTACAAAAAATCTTCCTACCATTAGAAAAAACAGTACTTTTAGCCTGTTAATCTTTTCCTAAATGACGGTTTTTAAAGAACAATTACTATTAAAAGAACATCTTGACCTTCATAAAGATGCCCGTATAGGTCTAGTCCCTACCATGGGTGCATTGCACGCTGGGCACCTGGCTCTAGTAGAACAAGCCGCAAAAGAAAATGATTTTGTAATCGTTTCAATTTTTGTCAATCCCACCCAATTTGACGATGCTAACGATTTAAACGCTTATCCTAAAACCCTTTCTGAGGATTTACAAAAACTCTCGGTTTTTGAAGATAAAGTCTATGTTTATGCGCCAGAAGTAAAAGATCTTTATCCCGAAAAAACAACGACAGAACCCTACCACTTTGGTTTACTCGAAACGACTATGGAGGGAGCTTCTAGAAGCGGACACTTTCAAGGCGTCGCGACGATAGTCTATAAATTACTCTCTGGTTTTATGCCTACTAACGCCTATTTTGGAGAAAAAGATTACCAGCAATTATCCATTATTCACGCACTGGTAGCGCAAAAAAAACTCCCCATCAATATTGTTGACTGCCCCATCGTTCGTGAAACAGACGGTTTAGCAATGAGCTCAAGAAATACGCGCTTAACCGCAGAGCAAAGAAATTTAGCTCCGCTGATTTACAAGGCTTTACAACAAGCCAAAGCGTGGAAAGGTCATAAAGATATCCCAGAAATAAAAAAGTGGGTAGAAGATTTTTTTAAACAACACCCCAGCTTTGAGCTCGATTATTTTTGTATCGCAAATGGCCAATCTCTACAAGCTGCATCGACCATACAAGAAGCGCAAAAAATGCGGGCTTTTATTGCGGTAAAATTGGGGGATGTCAGGTTGATTGACAACGTCAATTTTTAATATCTTTGCGCCATGCAAATAGAAGTATTAAAATCTAAAATCCATAGAGTTACTGTTACAGGTGCCGACTTAAACTATATCGGGAGCATCACAATTGACAAAGATTTGATGGATGCCGCAAACCTTATTGCGGGAGAAAAGGTACAAATCGTCAACATCAATAATGGAGAACGATTAGAAACCTATGTCATTGAAGGTGGTCGAAACACCGGCGAAATAACCCTAAATGGCCCTGCTGCTAGAAAAGTTCAAAAAGGCGACGTGATCATTATCATCAGTTATTGCCGTCTTGAAATAGAAGAAGCTAAAAAAATTCAACCTCAGCTGGTTTTCCCAAACGAAGCGACAAATCTGCTTAAATAGTTTTGGAAAAATCTACTCCTCGTAAAGTTATTAAAACCCTTATCCCCTTATTGATAGGGATACTGTTTATTTATCTTTCAATCAATAACACAACCGAAGAGGACCGTCAAACCATATATAACTCAATCAAAGACGCCCATTATGGCTATATTTTTCTGTCTTTGGTTTTAGGGCTACTCAGCCATTTTTCCAGGGCATATCGCTGGAACTTTATGCTTAATCCCATGGGCTATCACCCCCGTTTGATCAATAATATTTTAGCCATTTTTATTACCTATATCGCTAATCTGGGTGTCCCGCGTTCTGGTGAATTGTTTCGTGCAACTGTTTTGCAGACCTATGAAAAGATCCCTTTTGAAAAAAGCTTTGGAACCATTATCGCAGAAAGAACAATTGATTTAATCATGTTGTTACTCACAATCGGTTTAGCCTTAACCCTGGAATCTGATCTGATTTATTCCCTCTTAAGAGAAAAAGCGATAAATCCATATAACATTATCGGTGCCTTGCTCTTGTTTGCTCTTGGGCTCTTCTTTTTAGTGAAACAAATTAAAAAGTCAAAACATCCATTAGCGCAAAAAATCAATGGCCTCCTTAACGGCCTAGCTGAAGGTTTTCTCACCATCATCAAAATGGAAAAAAAGTGGGCCTATCTTTTTCATACCCTTTTTATCTGGGGGATGTACATCGCCATGTTTTACATCATCAAGTTTTCGCTTCCAGAAACACAAGATCTAGGATTTGAGCCATTGCTTATTGGGTTTATTGTCGGTGCCTTAACCATCTCTGCCACAAACGGCGGTATTGGGATTTACCCCTTCTCTGTATCTTTAGTTCTAATCAGCTATGGGATATCAAAAGAATCGAGTTTAGCCTTTGGCTGGATTATGTGGACCGCACAAACAGTGATGGTAATTCTTTTTGGAAGTCTTTCGTTTTTCTTACTTCCTTTGGTCAATAGAAAAAAGTAAGCCCTGTTTTCTTTGAAAGGCGAAAAGCCTTTTCTTAATTTTAACCCATGAGTAAAGT
>JBELLO010000200.1:0-2627 GCA_042096495.1 Candidatus Arcticimaribacter sp. | reverse complement strand
CAATTTCACTTTTAGGGGTCAATGCAGCAACAGAGTCAATCACGACAATATCAACTGCACCAGAGCGAATAAGATTATCAGCGATTTCGAGCGCTTGCTCTCCGTGATCAGGTTGCGATATAATTAGTTCTGAAATATCAACCCCTAATTTTTCTGCATAAAAGCGATCAAAGGCATGTTCTGCATCGATAAAGGCGGCAATACCTCCTTGTTTTTGACATTCTGCGATGGCATGTAGTGTCAAGGTTGTTTTTCCCGAAGATTCTGGGCCATAGATTTCAATGACACGGCCACGTGGATAACCGCCTACACCTAAAGCGATATCGAGTCCTATCGAACCAGAGGAAATGGCTTCTACTTCTTCTACCGCTTCATCGCCCAGTTTCATTACTGAACCTTTACCGTAGGTTTTATCGAGTTTGTCTAATGTTAATTGGAGTGCCTTTAATTTGGCGGCTTTATCATCGGCCATAATCGTTTCTTTTTCGTTTGAGCATAAAAATAAGACATTCTCCCGTTTGTAAAAACGCTCCTTATAAGAGGTTATGAACAACTTTTGGTTTTTTTGTTAATGTCTGTTTTTTAAGGATTTGTAATGCGCTTTTTTACACTACTTTATTCCCAATAATCAAAGACCAATACATTCTCTGTATGGGGAACAAAAAGGTCTACAAAAGCTTTGTGAATGGGATGAGGTAAATATACCTCGTCTCGATCTGCTTCGTTTTCAAACCACATGGTTAGACTGTGGGTATAGCCTTGACTAAGGTTTTCTGGCGAAACATTTTCGCTCATCATTAGGTTGTTTACCCCCTCAATTTCTTTTAAGGTCATTGCGCCATTTTCAATTTCGGCTAATTGTTCTGGGCTGGTTGATGCTTTAAATTGGATTAAAACAATATGCTGTAGTTTCCCTTTTGATTTATTTTGTTCCATATTAAATGCACTACTTGATAAAGTCAGTACAAACATCATCATAATGCTCGATAAAATTGCTATTCGTCTCATCTGTTTTTCTTTAAAGGTAAACATTTCGAAGCATTAAATTCTTTTATTAGATTTATGGCATGGAAAACAAACAACAAATTTTAGCGAAACGCCCCTTAGGCGTTCCAGATGAAGAAACCTGGACGTATACCTCAACACCTTTACGCACTCTTGAAGACGGAGAAATGCTGGTAGAACAGCACTATATTTCTTTAGATCCGGCTATGCGAGGCTGGATGAACGAAAGCCGTTCTTATATTCCACCGGTACAAATCGGCGAAGTAATGCGCGCTGGGACGGTAGGAAAAGTGATCCAAACCCAAGGGAATACCCCTTTTCAAGAAGGAGACTTTATTACAGGTTGGGGTGGGGTTCAAACTCACTTGATCACAAGGGGGGAACAGTACTATAAAGTAGACCCTAAACGCGCTCCTCTTCCCGCTTATATTGGAACTTTAGGTATGCCCGGGATGACGGCTTACTTTGGTATCCTTCAAGAAGGTCAAATTAAAGCAGGGGATACCGTGTTGGTTTCAGGAGCGGCTGGTGCAGTAGGAAGTATTGTAGGGCAAATCGCCAAAATTAAAGGCTGTACTGTTATCGGTATTGCTGGAGGTAAAGAAAAATGTGATTATGTCGTTAATGAGTTAGGCTTTGATGGCGCAATCGATTATAAGAATGAAAATGTGATTTCAGGCATCAAACAAAACTGCCCAAAAGGGATTGATGTTTATTTTGATAATGTAGGGGGTGACATTCTAGATGCAGCACTTATTTTCTTGCGTAAAAACGCACGTGTTGTGATCTGCGGAGCCATTTCTCAATACAATGCAACAACTGCTGTAGCAGGACCAAAAAATTATCTATCGCTTCTAGTTAACCGCGCTTCTATGAAAGGGATGGTGGTTTTAGATTATGCACAAGACTACGGGACAGCAATGAAAGAAATGGCTGGCTGGATGCAAGAAGGAAAACTAAAAAGTAGAGAAGACATCTATGAAGGCATCGAAAACTTTAGAGCGACATTCTTACGCCTGTTCTCAGGAGAAAAGAACGGAAAACTGGTCTTAAAGGTCAACTAGTTCATTCTTAGTAACTTGTTTACAACTTTATCAGGGCTAACTCCTATAAACGGGAGCTTAGCCCTATTTTTGTAGTGTAACTCCTTTAAACGATTGTTATGGCGTTTGAACTTTTTATTTTACAGCTTTTTTTCTTGTTGATGGCAGGATTTATCTTGTATCTCAACAGACATATGTTAGGAAAAACGAGCTCTTTCTCTCTCTTCTTTAAACGCAAAAAGGCGGCCTAATTTCCGATTAGAAATAAGTTTGTTTGTCGCTTATTGACATAAGAGAAGCCTTCTGGGCCAAAATATCCTGCCTCTTCTAGCATCACCCGTATATCTTTTTTCCAAGCATCGATATAAACCTTTGTATTGAGTTCAATGGCATAGACTGTGTTTTCATGTAAAGGCCAATCGCCAGAGCCGGGGACACCTTCTTGTGCGTCCCACATCCCAAAGGTCGTCCCAGCAGAATGCCCATAGGCCCCTAAAGGGTGGGTATAAATTTGTGGTCGATAGCCCGCTTTTTGACCTTTGGCTAAAGCCAAAGCAAGGGTTTCATTTCCTGTTCGTC
>JBELLO010000199.1:0-2642 GCA_042096495.1 Candidatus Arcticimaribacter sp. | reverse complement strand
AATAACTAAATACACCCTCCCGTGCGGAGGGTTTTTCTTTTACCCCAAAGGATACCACCGAGAAGTGATGAGTATACTCTCACCAGCACTAAAAAAGCGATATTATATTTTAAAGCAGGGGGATAAAATTCAAATTGATTGAATTAGTAGAGTTCTTAATCTATAAATAAAATCGCTTAAAGGTCTCTATTGCCTCGTATTCAGACATGCCTAAAAAATTATATTCTTTTGCGATTGACCTGTTTAGGTCAGAGGTTCTTAGTAAAATACTATTATTGTCTTCTTCCAACACAAGCAATTGGTCAATCTGGGATTGATGTTTGTGAATTAAAGAGATTTTCTGGTTGACTTGAGATAGACTCATTGGTACGGCCATATCGATATCTTGTAGATCCCAATTCTCCAACCCACCCTTGTACATCCATATCCAGCAATCTTTCATAAAGGATTCTGACTGAAGTTCATTTATGGAGGATAAAAGAATTTCCCAACAAAGGCGTTGAGTAGAATGCGGGTCACCTAAATTTCCTGCGGCAAAAATCTGGTGAGGCTTGATATTTTGAATGAGTGAAGAAATGACTTCCAGATCCTTCTTATTGGGATTATTTTTTTTTGTGATTCCATTTTCATAGAATGGCAGATTTAAATAATGAACATTTTCTTTAGGTAGGTTTAGCAGCCTAGCTGACTCTAGTGATTCACTTACACGAATAAAACCCTTTAATTCTCTTAAGGTGACAGAATCAGTATGGCCTTCTTTGGTATTTAAAATCTCATTCTTTAATTTTTGAAAATTTAATTGATCGGGGTCAATTTGTAAGTAAACTTCAATATATCTCAAAGCATGTTCATTTGAAACTTCTCTACTTCCAGAGGTTTGGTAGGCTATATGCACCTGATGTCCTTGCTCTATTAATCTTGAAATAGTTCCTCCCATACTAATTATATCATCAACAGGATGCGGACTAAAAATCAAACTTCTTTTGGATGAAGGCTTTGCCCTCTCGGGACGATTTTCGTCTGAATATTTTGGTTTTCCACCTGGCCAACCGGTTATTGTTTTTTGTACTTGGTTGAACATCCAAATATTTAAATCATAGACAGATCCGTAGGAGTTTATCAACCCAGACAAACCATTCTCAGAATAATCTCTAGGGGTAAGTTTTAATATTGATTTTCCAACTCGTTTGCACAACCAAAAAACGGCCTTTTTTGTTAAAACCTCTGTCCACTCACAATCTAAAACTAACCATGGAGTATTGATTCTAGTTAAATCAGAACTTGCTTCATTGTCAAGTATAAAAGTTACATTTGGGTGTTCTTGGAGAAAGGATGCAGGAGCAACTTCACTTATTGGCCCTTCTATTGTTGTAGCAACAACACTTGCTTTGTGGCTTCCCCATGCGAGTAAAACAATTCTTTTGGCATTCATTATGGTATCAATTCCCATAGTAATTGCTTTCTTAGGAACTTTTTCAACTCCATTAAAGTCTTCTGCAGCATCATTTAAAGTCAGCGGATCAAGGGTTACCAATCGTGTGACAGAATTTCTATGGGAGCCTGGTTCATTAAACCCAATATGAGCAGTTCTTCCAATCCCTAATAGTTGATAATCTAAGCCACCTAAGGATGCAATTTTATTTCCATACATTTTGCAATAATCTCTAATATCATCTGGAGTTAAGTCCCCCTCTGGAATATTTATCTGTTCTTTAGGAATATCAATATGATCAAATAAATGAACCCGCATAAAATGATGATAACTTTGCGCTTCTTTGGGAGAAATTGGATAATACTCATCTAGATTAAAAGTGACAACGTTTTTAAAACTTAAATTCTCGTTTTGATGAAGCCAAACCAATTCTTTGTATACATCAATTGGCGAGGATCCGGTGGCGAGCCCAAGCACAAATTTTCGATCCATAGTTGTTTTAATAAGCTGGGCTATTTCATTGGCAACTAATTTAGAAGCTTCGGTAGCCGAAGAATAGGTTAGATTGTGAATTTTTTCAAAACGGGTTTCTTGAAATTTGCCGGGAGATTCATGATTTATGGTGTTTTTATGTCTCATAAAATAGCATTAGTGTTAATCCAAAATAATGTTTTTAGATTAAATAAAACTATCCTAAGGTAATTTTAAAACCTATCTCATGCACGAACTGAGTAAACCTCAAAAAACTTTCTAGGTTTCTATTAATTATATGAGGATAAAAGGAAGTGCTTAATATAGTTCATGCTACTTCTTATTATTTAATTAAGGATAGTTAAATCATTGTTTTATTACCTTAGACAAACCCTTAAATGAGGTGTCAAGACGAAAGCTAACACTCCCCTTACAGGACTAAAAATTTCTTTTATGCTAAAAAGTATTCTTTTTAAACATTGTGCTAATCACCTCAACAATAACTTACTTTCATTGGAAAAAAAAGATTAGAGCCTATTTCTGAAGCTTTCTTTTTCCACATCTCGTAATTGCCATGATCTGGAAATAAAGTGATGTCATAGCCTCTTAAGACCCCACACTTCTTCTGGTTAAGTCCACTTGATCCTTACGATTTTGTTCTGATGTAGATACAGATGTTTCTTTGAATAATATTATTCAAAAATTAAAATCAATTGGTTCATTAAGACTATGACTAGCT
>JBELLO010000198.1:0-2649 GCA_042096495.1 Candidatus Arcticimaribacter sp. | reverse complement strand
GTATGCGACATATTGTCCCTTAAGTAGTCAAAACCAAATTCGTTATTGGTTCCATAGGTAATGTCTGCTAAATAAGCTTTTCTGCGTTCTTCACTATTGGGTGTGTGATAATCGATACAGTCAACACTAAGGCCGTGAAATTGAAAAATTGGTGCCATCCATGCACTATCTCGTTTTGCGAGGTAGTCGTTTACTGTAACTAAATGTACTCCTTTACCAGCAAGGGCGTTAAGGTAAACCGGAAGGGTCGCAACAAGGGTTTTACCTTCTCCTGTTTGCATCTCGGCAATTTTACCTTGGTGCATCGCAATCCCACCGATTAATTGTACATCATAGTGGATCATATCCCAGGTGATGTCTTTTCCAGCAGCATCCCAACTGTTAGACCATAAGGCTTTGTCTCCTTTAAGGTTGACATAAGCTTTTTCGCCAGAAATCTGGCGATCAAATTCTGAAGCGGTAACTTCTAAGGTCGTGTTATGTACAAAGCGTTTTGCCGTTTCTTTGACAGTTGCAAAAGCCTCTGGAAGAAGTTTTAAGAGTACTTCTTCTGTGATGGCTAATGCATCTTTTTCTAATTGATCAATATTGTTGTAGAGCTGTTCTCTTTGATCAATATCTTCTATGGTATTGATTTCTTCTTTGAATTGATCGATTTTTTGATCAAACTCTGCTCTAGCAGCTTTTATTTCTTGTTTAAATGCGGCTGTTTTTGCACGCAACTCATCATGGGTTAGTGTTTCAAAAGCGGCTTCATGGCTTTTGACAGCGTCAACGAGTGGGAGAATAGATTTGAGGTCTTTCTTGGTTTTATCACCAACAAAAACTTTTAAGAGATTATTTACAAAACTCATAATTAAATTTCGGCATTATTGACTCAAATGTAGTCAAAAAAAAAGCCTCATAACGAGACTTTTTCAACTTTGAGGTTTAATATTCATCTTCGTTCCAAAGATAATCTTCGTCTGATGGAAAATCAGGCCAGATTTCTTCAATGGATTCGTATACGTCTCCTTCATCTTCCATGGATTGAAGATTTTCAACCACTTCGAGAGGAGCACCAGTTCTAATTGAAAAATCAATTAATTCGTCTTTAGTCGCTGGCCAAGGGGCATCACTTAAATAAGAAGCTAATTCTAAGGTCCAATACATGACTTTTTTTTTGCAAAAATAAATGTTTAGAACTTCTGCGCAAGTTATTTTTCTATTTTCGAGCAGGTTCCCACTTAATTTCTTTTACATCGAGGTCGTAAGAGAATTTTCTAGCGAGGGTGAAAAAGTAATCAGAAAGGCGATTGATGTAGAAAATTATTTCAGAAGCAACAGTTGTTAGTTCCTTAAGTTCAGTGATATAGCGTTCTGCTCTTCTACAAACACAGCGCGCTAAATGGGTGTTTGATACTTGAGGGTGACCACCTGGAATCACAAAATTCTTTAATGGCGGAAGATGATCTGTGATTCGGTCAATACTTTTTTCAAGGGCTTCGACATGGGTGGTGTCAATTTTTGCGATAGGAAGATCATCCTTGTCATTCGCTAGTTGAGCGCCTATGGTCATTAAATCGTTTTGAATGACGATGAGTTCTTTTTGAGTTTCTGGATCGGCTTGATCTCTAATGGCTCCTACCCAGCTGTTAAGCTCGTCAATTGTGCCATAACTCTTTATACGCAAGTCGTGCTTTGGGACTCTTTTCCCTGAAAATAAACTCGTCGTGCCATCATCACCCGTCCTGGTGTAAACTTTCATCTCTAGCATTTAATTTTTCTTTTTTTCGCGCTTCATATCTCTTTCTAAATCCCTGTTTGTTTTTCCTTTTTGGAGGAGTAAATAGCCACTTCTTAATGAGGAAATATCCCACTAAAAGCCCTGCGATTAAAACAATGGACTGTTTCATTAATGTAAAATTACAGTAATTTGTTTTAGGGAAGGATTAATTTCTCTTAAAATGCTGCTTTTTCTTTTAAGCGACCGCTTAAGGCGATTAAGAAGAACAAGCCAAATAAGAAGATTGACCAGCGGGCTAAATAGTCGCCATAAATGCTGTAGAAGGTTAATTTGCTATTCAGCGGAATGATCCCACTTAAAGCCCCTCTTTGTTCATAGCCTAAGGTTTGTAGTACTTCTCCTTTGGTATTGATAAATCCAGAAATCCCAGTATTGGCAGAACGTGCAATGGCTCTTCTGTTTTCAATCGCTCTAAGTCTTGCATAGCTAAAGAGTTGTTGATGACCTTGTGTATTGCCCCACCAGGCATCGTTTGTTATGATGCTTAAAAACTGGGCGCCATTGCGAACATATTCTGTCACATAAGCCCCATAAATGGATTCATAACAGACGATGGGAGCGGTTTTTACTCCTGCTTTAGTTGTAAAGACTGTCCTGTTTTTTTGCACTCCGCGGGTCGCAATTGTCCCACCAAAATCAAGTAATAATTCACCTATTAATGGTTCTAAATATTGCTTATAGGGCATGTATTCTACTCCTACGACTAGTTTTGATTTGTGGTAGTACTCATCTTCTATGTCTTTGTTAAAATGGAAGACAGAATTGTAAACGTCATACCAAGCCCCATTATTTAATTTGTTTGCTGTCTCAGAAGGTGCTGTCTTACTCCTGGGGTAAAGGCGAATACTTTGTGCGCCAGTTAC
>JBELLO010000197.1:0-2667 GCA_042096495.1 Candidatus Arcticimaribacter sp. | reverse complement strand
ACTTTTTTCATTTTAAATTAGTTTATGGTTTACTGCAATTTACAATTATTTAATTGTATTTGATAGCTATACCAAATTCTAAAGTTTACCTCTCATACCAATCATCAATAAAATTTACCTTATTTAGGTTATTGATATTTAATCCCTGTTTCCTTTTTCTATCTTTACTCTATGCCTAGATTAATTATTGCCCTAATGCTATTTGTTTTTTTAGGTTGCTCTACAGCAACCGAAGATGTTGCAACAGCTTGGATTGAAAAAGCGAATATTGCCCACGGGACTGCTTTATTAGATCAGTTGAGTTTTCGATTTACATTTAGAGAATACACCTATGGATTAACGCGCAAGAAATACACTAAATCCTACAGTAGAACAAAGCTTACAAAAGAGGGACTATTAACAGATACCTTATATCACGGAAAAGATTTTCAGCGATGGATCAATGGTAAGCCCGTTATTGTTTCAGATAGTTTAAAACAACTTTATACAGAATCGATTAATGCCGTACTTTATTTTATCCAAATTCCCCAAGTATTAAATGATGCAGCGGTACAAAGTAGTTATTTGGGCAAAGTAAATATTTTAGGAGAACCCTATATCAGCTTAAAAATTACCTTCCAACAAGAAGACGGTGGAGTGGATTATCAAGACGAATACCGTTATTGGATTCATCAAAAAACACATCTTATTGATTTCCTCGCCTATCGGTTTTATTCTGGGAAAGGAGGTACTCGCTTTAGAAAAGTAAGTCATCGCAAACGCGTCAATGGGATGGTATTTCAAGATTATGAAAACTTCTCGCCACCTACTCCCTTCCCTCCTATGGATAGCTTAGCGTGCCTCTTCACTAAAGGGAAACTCAAAAAAATCTCTGATATTCAACAGGAAGAGATCTATTTTCTAACACCATAAGAGCATTTTTAAAATCGAGGAAAAGAGCATAAAAAGCTTCTTCCATTTTTTTCTTATCTTTAAGCAACCATAAACCTGACATTTGAAAAATTCACCAAAAGATTCTTTCTTTTTTGGGGTTAAAAGCATTCTCAATTATTGCGTTTGTTTTTTAATCTTTTTAGGGTGCACGGCTATTTTTCTATTTGGACGCTTTGATGTCTTCCGTTTCAATGAGGAGGATTTTTCGATTTATACGATGAACTATGACATCAATAAATTATCCCATGGAGAAAAAGCAATGGCCATCACTTATGGCTATAATCTCTTTTCTTCTACTGCACAATTATTAGGTGAGAACAGTGAAAAAGTATATGTAGGTAATGGCTTAAGCTGTACGAATTGCCATCTAGAAAATGGGACAAGGGCATTTGCTATTCCACTAATAGGAGTAGATAAACGATTCCCGCAATATCGCGGAAGAGAAAATAAAACAGGCACCCTAGCAGAACGAATTAATGGTTGTTTTGAAAGAAGCATGAACGGGAAGAAACTTCCCGAAGACAGCGAAGAAATGCAAGCGTTTATTGCGTATATCAAATGGCTAGGACGTTATGTAAAAGAAAATGAGCTTGTCTCAGGAAAGGGCTTAAAATCCTTCAATCTCCCGAAACGAAAAGTCAATTTGGCCTTTGGTAAAAGAGTTTTTGATCAACATTGTGCAATTTGCCATGGGCCTGACGGACAGGGCAATCGTCTTGAAGATGGCCGATATGAATTTCCACCCCTGTGGGGAAATAATGCTTACAACAACGGAGCAGGGATGACTCGGGTAATTACCGCTGCTCAATTCATTAAATACAATATGCCTAACGGAACAACGCACGAAAACCCTCTCTTAACAGATGAAGAAGCCTATGACGTTGCAGGATATATTAATCAACAAAAACGCCCCATTAAGCCCCAATTAGCGATTGATTTCCCTAACAGATTAAAGAAACCTGTCTCTACCCCCTACCCACCTTATGCAGATAATTTTCCACTAGAGCAACACCAACTAGGACCTTTTCAACCCATCATTGAATACTATCAAAAAGAACATAAAATCAATAAATCTAAATAACCATTAAAACCAATTCACATGAAAACAGATCAAACAAGACGCTCCTTTTTTGCCACAATGGCCCTTGGAATTAGCGCTTCCGCTTTTCCCATGTTAGTCAATGATTTTGACGAAATAGGCAACTTAGCTCAATTCGATTCGAGCGAATTAAAAGACGCAGAAGCCTGGTTCAAAAACATTAAGGGAAAACACCGTATTGCCTATGATGGAAGTAGTCCACATGGTGGGTTACCCGTCATTTGGAACTGGGCATTTTATTTGTCTAATAATGAAACCGGTTCACCCGACAGCGATATCACAGCAATGACCGTCTTACGACACAGTGGAATCGCTTTCGCATTCGATTCTACGCGATGGGAGAAATACAAATTAGGAGAACATTTTGGAGTCAAGGACCCAAAAACAGGAGAGCCTAGCCTGCGCAATCACATCTATGATCCGCAAGAAGGAGATATGCCTATTGCAGGAATCGATGGAATCAAGCGCATGCAAGAACGCGGTGGACTTTTTTGTGTTTGCAATCTAGCGGCAAGTGTTAATGCTGGAGCAATTGCTGCAAAAATGAATCTAGATAAAACAGCAGTGTATAAAGACCTTATCGCTGGAGTTTTACCGGGGATCCAAGTTGTTCCTTCGGGGGTATGGGCATTAGG
>JBELLO010000196.1:0-2686 GCA_042096495.1 Candidatus Arcticimaribacter sp. | reverse complement strand
GGGCGAAAATTATTTTTTTCATAATCAATATTTAAACGATGGTACAAATTAAAGGTAAAATTGCATTAATTAAAAAAAACGACTTAAAGTCATGTTCATTAAATGATGGGATGCTTTGGGTTGAAGTGCATTATCACGGGATCGATTTTTATAAAGGAACAGGAATTTCCATCGGTTGTTTTGAACCGCAAAACCTATTTCTATTTCATAACGAAAGGGAATATTCTCTGCTGTAAACAGAGCCTTGTCATTAAATAGACTTCCTGATAGCATATAATCGTGAAAGACATAACTGCTGTTTAGTCCAATATACAAAGCGTCTCCATTACCTTTTTTATAGAGGGTGTTTGCCCCTAAGCCAAAAACATTTCCGTTTCCAATATTGAGTCCCATTCTATGCCCTAAATGCATGCGCTGTGTCCCTAGACTACTATAGCTCTGACTGACATATTGCACGTATTCCCCCCATTTTTTTTGGTAAAAATATTGTGCAAATACATTGAGGTGAACCGCTTCTGGTACTTGATTTACCCAAGCATTTTCTGGGAGACCTAAAACATTTGTATGATAGGTGTTTTGCATCCATCTAGCGATCGACCAGTCTCCTGTTACACCCACTTGAAGCCCTACCTCATATTGCTTGTTAGCACTTAATTCTTTTTGTTGACTCACTTTCAGATAGGTCCAGCCTCCATAAGGATAGTCGTATTCTTGTGGGTTGGTAGAAAAACGGTCTGAGGGGGTATAAATCTCTTGCCCTAATTCAAACAGCTGGAATTTTCTTAGGCTATTGTCAGTCGTTTCAGAAAAAATTTCTTTTCCATATTGTAAAAAAATCCCGCTGGAGTAAAAATAGTCGGTGACAAAAAAGAGGTCATTATCAACGTTTAAGTTAAAGTACCGGCTTTGCGCAAAAAGGGAGGTCGATCCATATAAAAAAACCACTAAAAGAAGTAGCTTCTTCAACTATTTGCGATTTTTTAAGACTAAAAGAGGCGTCTTTGTATAAAAGTCTTTCTTGAGTACAACATCACTTTCAATAAGCTTCGCAAAAAAGCCACGTTTACGAGCAAATACGGCTAAGAGGTCAGGTTGAAATTCTCTAAAATGCTCAAGCACGCCTTGATATACCGTACCATTTTCTGTTGAGGTCATTTCATTTGAAAGCTCGACAATTTCGTGATCAATTTGTCTTTCTTTTCGCTCTTGCCCGGGGACTTTTACTAAAAGAAGGTTTATTACTGTTGCAAAACTTTGCTGGAAAAAATGAATCGGAGCAAGGGAACGATCGCCCTTAATTTTTCCTTGTTTAAAGGCAAACAATGCCTTCTTTGGCGCAGCAAAAGAAAAACCTTCTGGAACGATTAATACAGGGATATCTGTCTTCTTGACTAGTTTTCCAGCGGTTGGTCCTAAAAAAACGGCCTCATTATCAGCATTAGGCATGGGACCAGAAAGGATGAGGTCTAGATTTACTTTTTCATCTAAAGAGTCAATCCCACTTAAAACATCTCCTTCATAGCGAACTATTTTAATATCAATACCTTTATGTTCAATACGGTGAACCAATTCTTTGATTCTTTTTGTGTTGTTGTTTTCTACCGCCTGTTTTGCGTTAAGCAAATGCGCATTATGAAAACTAGGATGAAAAGAATCCATTACATAAAGTGTCGATTGAGTAGTAAGGGCTAATTCAATCGCATAAGAAAGGGTACTTTCTGCATTTTCAGAAACCCCTAAAGGAACTAAGATGTTTTTCATGAGTACAATATCTGTACGGCAAAGGTAAGGAGGTTTGAAATATTCTTTTAAGAACTCATAAGAAATTGTTGCTTTAGAGAAGCAATTGCAAAAAAATACTGAACTTGCACAGCGAAATCAAGTCGTTCATTTTATGTCATCAACTATTCGCATTACAAAAGAGTTTACCTTTGAAACCGGTCACGCTTTACATGGCTATGACGGTCTCTGTAAAAATGTTCATGGGCACAGTTATAAACTTTCGGTCACAGTAAAAGGGACACCTATCGATGATCCTTCTCATGTAAAAAACGGAATGGTGATTGATTTTAGCGACTTAAAAAAGATTGTGCGGGAAGAAATCGTTTACCCTTTTGATCATGCTACAGTTTTAAACGTTACAACCCCACACAAAGATTTGGCCGATGAAATGGAAAAAAGGGGGCATAAAGTTTTACGGGTAAACTATCAGCCCACCAGTGAAATGATGGTGATTGACTTTGCCAAAAAGATTAAGACACGTTTACCGCAAAGCATTGCTTTAGTCGCGCTTAAATTACGCGAAACCGAAACGTCTTATGCAGAGTGGATTGCAGCAGAACAAGACTAAAAGCCCAGCTCGTCTAAATCGTCTTCTTTCTCTTCTAATGGATTAATGGCATTAGGGTCAATGGGTTGACAATCTAGCGGAATCCCCACAAATTCTGGCGCTTCAAAATCTTCTAAGGAAATGCCTAAATCTGGATTTTCATAGGCAGCTTTCATATACATGCCCCAGATGGGTAAGGCCATACTTGCTCCTTGTCCATAGGCAATATCTTCAAAGTGTACTGCGCGATCTTCTCCTCCTACCCATACTCCTGTGACAAGATTGGGAACCATCCCCATAAACCATCCGTCAGAATGATTCTGTGTTGTTCCTGTTTTCCCAGCTATAGGGTTTTTA
>JBELLO010000195.1:0-2690 GCA_042096495.1 Candidatus Arcticimaribacter sp. | reverse complement strand
AATTGCCCTCCCGCTTGTGGAATGGCATCGATTAGATGACATTTGAGTTTCATTAAACCTGCCTCAAAAATGGCAAATAAACCTACTGGGCCTGCGCCTACAATGATGATATCCGTCTTAACCATAGTTCTTTTTCAGATGGTAAAGTTCGTAACTCTTACTCACTTCCCCTAGATTTTTACCAAAAAAAGCCACCCCACTAGAGGGTGGCGAGAAACACATCAAAATAATTAGAAAACTTAATTCAAGTTTAATTGGACATTAGTAGGATTAGATAAATTGTCAGATACTGGACACCTCAGCTGAATTTGCTCCAGCCATTCGGATTTTAATTCTTCGTTGGCATCTACATCTGCATTGATGGTTAATTCAATGCTTTTATAGCCTGCTCTTTCGCTAAAATCTGTGCCCAAAAATCGATTTGGATTAAGATTTCCAGTAACTTCTACTTCCAGTTTCTTTATCGTTATTCCTAATTCTTTTGCAGTAATATTGGCAACAACATTTACGCAGCCGGCAAAACCTGCTAAGATATATTCTACTGGATTTGCACTTAGATCAGTCCCTCCTAGTTCTTCCGGTTCATCAACTATTAGGTTGAAATTTCTCACCTTTATAGCGGTTCTTGTTCCAGTCTCAGCGATTCCAATACCATTAAAAATTAAGTCATTCATGTTTATTGTAAATTAAACCTATAGGTTAAATATAGATTAAAATTAAAAAAACAGGCAAGCTGCAACAGATAGCTTGCCCAATTTAGTTTAGTTAAAAGCTTGTTTTAAATCTGCTTTTAGATCATCGATATCTTCTAATCCAACAGAAAGGCGCACTAAGTCTTGGGTTACCCCAGTTTCTTTTTGCGACGCTTCGTTTAATTGTTGGTGGGTTGTACTAGCCGGGTGAATAATCAAGGATTTAGAATCTCCAATATTCGCTAATAGAGAGAAAATCTTTGTTTCATCAGCTACTTTTTTAGCGGCATCAAAACCACCTTTTAAACCAAAGGTGACAATTCCACTTTGTCCTTTTGGTAAGTAATCTTTGGCTAAGCCATTGTATTTACTTGCCGCTAAACCTGGGTAGTTCACCCATGCGACTTCTTCTTGTTGCTCTAACCAAGTTGCAATTTCTAAAGCAGCTTTAGAGTGTTGTTGCATGCGAATGCTTAAAGTTTCTAAACCTTGAATGATTTGGAAACTGTTGAATGGACTTAAGGCTGCGCCAAAGTCTCTCAGACCTTCGATACGAACCTTAGCAATAAATGCAGCTGGTCCTAAAGCCTCGTGATATACAAGACCGTGGTAACCGGCAGAAGGTTCTGTAAACTCTGGGAATAAACCATTGCCATAGTCAAAGGTTCCTGCATCAACAATTACTCCTCCCATGGCTGTTCCATTTCCATTGATAAACTTAGTAAGGGAATGAATTACAATATTTGCGCCGTGCTCAATTGGGTTTAATAATGCCGGTGTAGCAACCGTATTATCTACAATAAAGGGAACTTTAGCTTTTTTGGCGAAGCCTGAAATAGCTTTTAAATCAAGTACATCCAATTTAGGGTTCCCTAGCGATTCTGCGAAGAATGCACGGGTGTTGTCCTGAACAGCCGCTTCGAAATTAGCAGGATCGTCTGGATCGACAAAAGTGGTGGTGATCCCTAAACGAGGTAAGGTCACGCTCAATAAATTATAGGTTCCTCCATATAAACTATTTGAAGCAACAATATGGTCTCCCGCTTTGAGTAAAACCATCAATGCAGTTGCAATAGCTGATGTTCCAGAAGCAGTAGATACTGCAGCAATTCCACCTTCAAGGGCAGCTAATCGCTGTTCTAGCACATCATTTGTTGGGTTATTTAGACGCGTGTAAATGTATCCTGGCTCTGCTAACGAAAATAAGTTCGCTGCATGTTCTGCACTATCAAATACATAGGCAGTAGATTGATAAATTGGTACAGCACGTGTTCCTTGTGTTTTGTCTACTTCATGTCCTGCATGAAGGGTATTCGTATTGAAGTTAAAATCTCCCATTTTTTTCTTTTTAATGGCGCAAATGTAGGGTAGACTTTTTAAATAGACAAGTAAAACCTATAAACTTTATAGGGATTAGGCAGATTAGTTATTTTTCCCCTATATTTGACCCACATAAATACTGGATTAAGTGATTTCAAAGAAATGCAAATATGCCATCAAGGCACTGTTATATTTAGCTGATAACCAATCAGAAGATCGGTCTATATTTTCAACTGAAATCGCCGAAAAAGAAAACATCCCTCAAAAATTCCTAGAAACGATCTTAAGAGAATTGCGCAATTTTCAATTGCTACAAAGTAAAAGAGGAAAGACTGGAGGCTATAAATTACTCAAAAACCCCTCTGATATTAAGTTGGCTGAATTGATGCGCATGATGGATGGTCCTATTGCTTTATTACCCTGTGTTTCTCTAAATTATTATGCGCCCTGTGAGGAGTGCGACGAAAAAACCTGCGGCATTAAACCTGTCTTTGAACAAGTGCGAGATCAAACCCTTTCCATCTTAGGGAACACGACCATTGAAATGATGCGTCACTAGGATTTAGATACAGTCAAATAAGAAACAAAACAGAAAAACTTTCTTAACTAGCCCAAAAGCTAGGGAAAAGATCAATAGTTTTTTTCGATTTCCTTTTTTCATAATCCACTAATATAACT
>JBELLO010000194.1:0-2695 GCA_042096495.1 Candidatus Arcticimaribacter sp. | reverse complement strand
TCTACCTCAGCAGCCTTTAAACAATTCAGAGCTCTTACAGATAAGTCCATATCAATTAATTTAGTTTTAAGTAGCTGTCGCATGTGAAGAGACTCTTCATCATAAGTTTCTGCTTGAGCTATTTCATCTGCCTCAAGTGTAATTCGTTCATCCGAAAACAATAAGAAATGATGAATCAAAGTTTTAGCTGCCTCAGTAAGAGCATTTTTAGGGTGAATAGAACCATCAGTACTTATCTCGAAAATAAGCTTTTCATAATCAGTTTTTTGTTCAACTCTATAGTTTTCTATACTATATTTTACATTTTTTACAGGAGTAAAAATAGAGTCTATAGCAATTACACCGAATTCTGAGTTCGATTTTTTATTTTCCTCAGCAGGAACATATCCTCTTCCTTTTTCAATGGTAACCTCTATACTTAATTGAACACTCTTCTCAAGATTACAGATAACCATATCTGGATTCAGAACCTGAAAGCCAGAAATGAATTTTTGGAAATCAGCTGCCTTAAGCTGATCTTGGTTTCCAACAACAAGAGTTACCTTTTCTTCCTCAACATCTTCAATTTGACGTTTAAATCTTATTTGCTTTAAATTAAGAATGATCTCAGTAACATCCTCAACTATTCCTGGGATGGTAGAAAACTCATGCTCTATATTCTGGATTTTAACAGAAGTAATTGCAAACCCCTCAAGGGAAGAAAGTAATACCCTTCTTAGAGCATTACCTACTGTAAGACCGTATCCCGGTTCTAATGGACGAAATTCAAATTTGCCCTCGAACTCAGAGGAGTCGATCATAATTACTTTGTCAGGTTTTTGGAAATTTAGTATGGCCATAGTTTTGTGCTTGCTAGTTTGTTATTTAGAATATAATTCTACGATTAATTGTTCTTTAATATTTTCGGGGATTTGCTCACGTTGAGGGATACTTAAAAAGTTACCCTCGTACGTGGAGCCATTCCAGGTCATCCATTCATAAATAGAATCATTAGCTTCTAATGAACTAGAAATGGATTGTAAAGATTTAGATTTTTCCCTTACTCCAATCGTGTCACCAGGATTTAAACTAAAGGAAGGTATATTTACGATTTTACCATTTACGGTAATATGTCTATGAGAAACTAATTGGCGGGCGGCATTCCTTGAGGGAGCAATCCCTAAACGAAAAACAACATTGTCTAAACGAGATTCACAGAGTTGAAGTAATACCTCACCGGTAACACCTTTACTACCACTTGCTCTTTCAAATATATTTCTGAATTGGCGTTCTAAAATACCATAGGTATATTTAGCTTTTTGCTTTTCTAATAATTGAACCGCGTACTCAGATTTTTTACCTCTTCTACGATTATTGCCGTGCTGCCCTGGAGGGTAATTCCTTTTTTCAAATGCTTTGTCAGGGCCGTAAATAGGCTCACCAAACTTTCTTGAAATTTTTGATTTTGGACCGATATATCTTGCCATATTTTTTTTATTGTGTTATTAATTAAGGTCTAATCCTTAGATACTGTTTAATGTTAAACTCTTCTTCTTTTGGGCGGTCGACAACCATTATGAGGTAGTGGAGTTACATCAACTATTTCAGTTACTTCAATACCACTATTATGAAGAGTTCTGATAGCAGACTCTCTTCCATTTCCAGGGCCTTTGACATAAACTTTGACCTTTCTTAAACCAGCTTCGACAGCGACTTTAGAAACATCTTCAGCAGCTGTTTGTGCTGCGTAAGGCGTGTTTTTTTTCGAGCCTCTAAAACCCATTTTACCTGCTGAGGACCAGGCTATAACCTCTCCCTTCAAGTTTGTTAAAGAAATAATAATATTATTAAAAGAAGCAGTAACATGTGCTTCACCGTTAGATTCAACAAGAACTTTTCTTTTTTTACTGATAACTTTTGCCATGGTGATATATTATTTAGTGACCTTCTTTTTATTAGCGACAGTTTTTCTTTTTCCTTTTCGAGTTCTAGAGTTGTTCTTTGTTCTTTGTCCTCTAAGAGGTAATCCAGATCTGTGTCGAATACCACGATAACTTCCTATATCCATCAATCGCTTTATATTCAGTTGCAATTCAGAGCGTAATTCTCCTTCAATTTTAAAATCGCCAACGGCTTCACGTATTCTACCAGTCTCATCATCTGTCCAGTCGGAAACTTTAGTGTCCTCGCTTACCTTAGCTAATGCCAAAATACTTTGAGCACGACTTTTACCTATACCGTAAATATAGGTTAATGCAATTACTCCTCTTTTTTGTTTGGGAATGTCTACCCCTGAAATTCTAGCCATAATCTAACCTTGTCTTTGTTTGAATCGAGGATTCTTTTTATTTATAACGTATAAACGTCCTTTTCTTCGGACTATTTTGCAATCCGCACTTCTTTTCTTTAATGAAGCTCTAACTTTCATCTTTCTTTTTTTAAAATCTATATGTTATCCTTGCCTTTGATAAATCATAGGGACTCATTTCTAATTTTACTTTATCTCCAGGGAGTAACTTGATATAATGCAAACGCATCTTACCCGAAATGTGAGCGGTTACCACATGACCATTTTCCAACTCGACTCTAAACATTGCGTTAGATAATGCTTCGATTATAGTACCCTCCTGTTCTATTGCTGCTTGTTTTGCCATTTTTATATTATTCCTGCTCTTCTTTTCCTGCTAGTCTTTGACATTAGTCCGTCATAATGACG
>JBELLO010000193.1:0-2702 GCA_042096495.1 Candidatus Arcticimaribacter sp. | reverse complement strand
ACGATGTAATAAGTGGTTATTTTAACGAAATCAGATATTCTTAGGGAGAATTCATAGAAAAGCCTACTTTTGTCTTATGAAATTAGCACTGATAAGCATCGTTTTATTAGGTCTTGCATTTGCGGGAATCGCCATTAAAATCATTGTCAAAAAAGATGGGAAATTCGCGGGTACTTGTGCCAGTCAAAGCCCTTTTTTAAACAAAGAAGGAGAGGCTTGTAGTTTTTGTGGAAAACTTCCCGAAGAACAAGAGTGTAAAAACCCTGATTTACAGCAATCTTAAAATTTAAGGGCTACATTTTTTTGAGTATCTTCGTTTATAATGAATACCAAAGAAATTGAACAGGCTATTGAATTAGCCAAACAAAACAACCAAAAAGCCTTTGCAGTCTTATTTGATGCCCACTGGGAATATGTTTATGGGTATTTATTAAAACAATTAGAAGATGATGTTCTCGCCGAAGAGCTAGCGCTAAAAACCCTAGCAAAAGCCTTTGATAAAATTGCCACTTTTAAAACCGAATACAGCTTTAAAACTTGGCTGATTAGCATTTCAAAAAACCTGCAAATTGATCATCACAGAAGCACAAATATCAAAGGGAAGTTAGAACTTACTTCTATTGATAAAAAACACATCAAAGGGCTATCTGATGATAACCCATCTCCAGAAGATTTATTGATTATCAATCAAAACCTCAAAGCGCTGATTGAGAAAATCAAGGTGCTAAAACCTTTATATGCAAGGGTCCTTAGATTGCGCTATTTTGAGGAATTATCTTATAAAGAAATTGCTTCAAAAACAGCCCTCCCTATCAATACCGTTAAAGTCACTCTCCTTAGAGCGAAAAAAGTCTTAGCCGAAAAAATAAATGAACAATGATTAAATCATTAAAAAAGTTAGGCCCTGGATTATTATTCGCCGGGGCAGCAATTGGGGTTTCCCATCTCGTTCAATCGACTCGTGCAGGAGCAGACTTTGGGTGGGGGCTTTTATGGGCGCTCCTCTTATCAAACCTATTTAAATATCCCTTTTTTCAATTTGGCTCTCGGTATGCATTAGCCACCCACAAAAGTTTATTGGATGGATATGCGCAATTGGGAAAGTCCTATTTATGGGTATACTTTTTTCTTAGTCTAGGAACGATGTTTACCATTCAAACTGCGGTGACTATTGTAACCGCTTCTTTAGCATCAATTTTATTTGGCTTTACTCCAGATTTAGTGATTTGGACGATATTAATCACCTTGATCTGTCTTTTTATTTTATGGAAAGGCGGTTTTGCCATCTTGGATAAAATCATCAAGTGGATTATTATTATTTTGACCCTAAGCACGGTGATTGCTGTTTTTTTGGCCGCAGGCCAAAATCAAAACAACATCTCCTTAACCCAGCTGCTACCACAAGGATCTTCTATCCTATTTCTAGCCGCTTTTATGGGCTGGATGCCAGCTCCACTAGACATTTCTATCTGGCAATCTTTATGGACCTTAGAAAAAAACAAAGCCGGTAAAAGCAGTGTTAAAGAAGGTCTTTTTGATTATAATATCGGCTATGTGATTACCATTTTACTCGGGGTTTGTTTTATGGGATTAGGCACTTTTGTGATGTATGGATCTGGGACAAGTTTTTCTAATTCTGGAGGTGTTTTTGCTAAACAATTGATCGACCTCTATACTTTAACCCTAGGGGATACTGTGTATATCTTTATCGCTATCGCAGCCTTTACCACAATGTTTAGTACAACCTTAACAACCCTAGATGCCTCCCCTAGAGCCATGGAAAAAACCAGTAACCTCCTTTTTGCAAAGGCAGTATTCTTGGACTATAAATTTTGGATCATCCTTTTGGCCCTTGGCACAATAGCAATTTTCAGTTTTCTATTAAGCGAAATGGGAACCCTAGTAGAAATTGCCACCATTCTGTCTTTTATCACTGCACCTTTTTATGCCTATCTCAATTTAAGATTAGTGACTAGTGATCACATGCCTGTGGAACATCGACCAGGGAAAGGATTGATTTTATTGAGTATAATCGGATTAATTTTCTTAATCCTTTTTGCCATTAGCTTTCTATTTCTAGCCGTTTAGGTTGTATATTTGTACCGAAAGAAAGTATTATGTCGACTGAAATTAAAACACAACCAATTACGAAAAAACCTAAATGGTTAAGGGTAAAACTTCCCACAGGAAAGAAATACACTGAATTACGTGGATTAGTTGACAAATACGACTTGCATACTATTTGCACCTCTGGAAGCTGCCCTAATATGGGGGAATGCTGGGGTGAGGGTACAGCAACTTTTATGATCTTAGGGAATGTTTGCACCCGTTCTTGTGGTTTTTGTGGTGTTAAAACAGGAAGACCAGATACGGTAGACTGGGAAGAACCCGAAAAAGTAGCCCGTTCTATCAAACTTATGCAAATCAAACATGCCGTTATCACCTCTGTAGATAGAGATGATTTAAAAGATGGCGGTTCGATTATTTGGGGAGAAACCGTTAATGCAATTAGACGCATGAACCCCACAACTACGCTAGAAACCCTTATTCCAGATTTTCAAGGAAATGAACGCAATCTAGACCGTATTATAGCGGTTCATCCTGAAGTGGTTTCGCACAATATCGAGACAGTCAGAAGACTGACCAGAGAAGTTCGTATACAAGCAAAATACGATCAAAGTATGGCGGTGTTGAAATACCTT
>JBELLO010000192.1:0-2706 GCA_042096495.1 Candidatus Arcticimaribacter sp. | reverse complement strand
TCCGGAGAAGCCCTCTGTCGGAGGAGAAGTATCCAAATCGTAACCCCGCTTGGAAACAAGCGCTGTTAATTATTGATTTTCAAGGGTTTACAAGAAAAGATTCTAGTACCTCTCTCTCCATGGCCAATTGACTAGGAGAATTGCTGATATTCTCAATCAAATGTCACCTCCTAAGATCGTCTAAATCATTTTCACAACTCTGGCAAGTCCTCAACATCCAACTGCTTTACTTCTAACCCCCTTGAGTAGGTAAGGGATACTTGTTACGTTGAATGTCCCATTATTTGTTGTTGTAACGGTCTATAAGATTTTCAAAATACACGTCAGATTGATATTTATGATTTAATCTTGTTGAAAAGTCGTTTATCGTGAATACTCCAGCAAACGATAGAATTATACCCCCTGGTATACGCCATTCTCGCCCCTCGTAAAAATTTTGTTGTCTCCTCGATGGAGTTATCGCAAACCCCAAAGTAAAAGAGGTTAATGCGAGTCCAATTTTCTTTCTATTGTATTTGATGGTCTCTTTTTTTGATTCGCCGATGATACTTTTCTTAACAGCTTTATTATAAGACATCATAATATGAGGACGTAAAACTGTGGGAATAGATATAGGTGAACGAAGGACCCTTTGATATTTTCTTATCCCTTCAACTTTACACATTCCCTTAAACTCGTCTAAAGAAAGTGTATCCATACCTTGAGTGATGATTCCGTCTCCTTGGTAAATTAATTTGTTTTGACTGAAAGCAGCGACGGATATCAGTATTGCTACAATTGTAGTAAGTAGTTTCATAAGTGTTTCATTGTTTAGAGGATTGCAAAGGCGTGCCGTCAGCATCAATAGCAAGGTTTAACTCATCGGCGACCTTTTTAAACAGTCTTTCTGCTTTATTTAACTGCGATTTTGCGCTTGCTTCCTTGTAAGCAAAAACAGCTGATGCGGGAATTGAAGTCAAAGCCAATATGTAGGCTGTTTCGTGCCCGTCCCCTCTAATACTATTATGTTCCAATATATAACCATAAATAGCGATTGTAAAACCAGTTCCTATTCCAACACCAAAAGCGATGGAAGATCTGAAATTTCTTAATGGCCATTGGTCTGGCCTTGCATTAACTTGAGCTCTAATAGCTTTTCTTAATGCACGTTTTCCAACATTATATTGATTCGTCAACCGCATAACTTGCTCCATTGACATTTCTTTCCCATTCTGAAAAAAAACACCCTCGTTCGTTACCACGCTCCTTTTGGCGTTGTAATTAAAACGCGTTGTAGATTTCATTTCGTTCATTGACAATTCCTCGCCATTCAAGAAATAGGTCGTTTTATGGTACTCAATATAGTCTTGGCTGTAAGCAGAGATTGATATCAGTACTGCTGCAATTGTAGTTAGTAGTTTCATAGGTGTATTAGTTTATCATAAATCTAATGAATCTAAAGTGGTTGATTGTTTCATTCTGACCTTACAACTCTGGCAAGTCCTCCACATCCAACTGCTTCACCTCCAATCCTCTTAAATAAGTGAGGGATACTTTCATATCGCTATGACCCATTACTTGCTGTAGTTTTTGTAGAGAGCCTGTCTTCTCAAAGACTCTAATGGCCCCTGTATGTCGAAAGCTGTAAATCGTTTGGTTCTCCTCTATCATGTCTGTCTGCTTCTTGTAGTCAGCCCATCTGTTCTTAAAGTAATCCCTGTGGTAGGTTCTTCTTTTTCTTGAGAATAGATTCACAGAAGCATCACAACCATCGTAGCGTGTTATCAGCTCGTTTTGTACGAATTGCGGCACTGGAAGTATGCGGTTTTTCTTTGATTTCACCCTATCCCCGTTTAAGCTCAACAGGGAAAAATCTTTATTAAAGTCACCTACTGTTAAACTTAGGATCTCACGATGTGGTCGTAACAATAACGCATAAGTCATCAACGTACACAGATAGAGGTTGTCATTGAAGGCTTTAATGTCGTTTAGAAGCTTTCCTACGTCCTTTATAGGCCTGTGTAACTGTTGGGTTGTCCTAGGCAGTTTAATGCGTTTATAGTTAAGGAAAACGCCATGAGTCTCAAGCTCATCTCTGAGTAATGAAGAAATGTTACGCTTGAGGTTTTTCATACTCGCTGGTGAAGGTGCATACTCATACACAAACTCCGTTATAACATCTATTGTCAAGTCCGTAATGAGCGAATTAGAGAGGCCCTTCTTTTTGAGGTATTTGTTCCATTGCTCATGAGTTCTGATTAAATCACGTCTGTAGTAATGGGAATAGTCGAACTTCAGCTTACGTTCCAACACAACATCAGCAATGCTACTAAGACGTTTCTTTTTCTCTGCTGCTTCCTTTTTCTTGTCTACCGGTCTCCAACCTTTAGCTATTGCAATTTGAAAAGCACTACATAAAAGTTGGGCCATGTGTTCACGTTCTGGCTCCTCTAAAAGATTGGGCAGTAATTCTTCTTCAATGACCCTCCCGTTCGCGAAACGGAAACGCTTGTTTTTGTACCATATATGGATTTGGTACTTACCGCTACTTGTTTTGTAAATTTTAGGACTCAGCTCCTTTTTTGTCTTCATAAAGGCTTTCTTTATGACAATCAAAAACTAAAAAAGCTGTATTCAATTATATGTTAATCAGATACTTACATATAATTTAGGGACTGCCAGTCAAGCGCTCTAGCCAACTGAGCTACATCCCCATATTTTTGAAGA
>JBELLO010000191.1:0-2710 GCA_042096495.1 Candidatus Arcticimaribacter sp. | reverse complement strand
TCCCATAGAGAGTAAAACCAAATAGGCGGTGGGGAGTTTACGTCCGCTATTTTGTCCAATTTGATAAGCCGAAAATAAAGTAACAGCACGAATTACAGAGGCAGATCCGCCCACGAGAAAAGCATAGCACCACAAACAAGCTAAAACAGCCATGTTTTGCCATAACTTACCCCTGGGTAAGCTTGCTAAAGGTCTAAATAGGGTTTGGAAAAACAGCATTAACAATCCTATATGTAAACCAGAAATGGCAAATAGATGAACTACTCCAGCTTTAGCAAATTCATCTCTAGTCGAAGCGTCTAAGCTGCTGCGTTCTCCTAGTAAGATGGTTTTTAAGATTGCAATCGTTTGAGGGTTTAGTTTGCTTTGATCTAATTTTTCCAGCAGTATTGCACTGTATTTTTGAAAAGAGAAGCCGGTGTTTTCTGCCCTTGAAATATCCTCCACCTTGCTGTTTATTTGATGGTGTATTTTGATGCTTTTTAAATAGGCCTTGTAATTAAATCCTCCTGGGTTTGAAGGCGCATTAATAGGGGATATTCTCCCCTTTATTAACCACCTATTATTGTAGTCTAGTGGGGTTTTGTCTCCCTCACTTTTATTGACCGTCAATAAAAGTGAGCCGCTAGCGGATTGATCATTGACCTTTTTTACGGTGACATAATAGCGTTCTCTGGTTTTACTGGGATTTAGTTTTCGCTATAGTACAACATTGAAGCGGTTATCTTGAGCAGGCTTAACAAATTGGCTGTAATGATTGCTAGGGATATTTTGATCGATTTCCCCCATCAGTATCCCCAGTATAAAAAAGGCGAAGCCAAAGAGGAGTACCCGCCATTGTAAGAAAGAATTAAACGAAAAATAAAGCAAGGATTAGGCTAATTCCCCCATCAATCCATTTGAAAAGTGGATCGATTTGAATCCCAAAGTGCAGCCCTAAAATAAAGGCTACTAGAAAAGGTACAAATGGTAAAGAAAAGGGTTTCACCCTTTAAATATACAAATGTTGTTATTTTATGGAGCCAACAATCTTTTGAGCAACAGTTTGGCTTGCATTTTTTTCCCCTAAACTTTGGGTTAAGCTGTTGTAGTCTAATTCAATTTGTTGCCTTATGTTCTCCTCTCCTAAGCGCTTTAGGGTTGCAGCAATTTTTTCTGTTGTACAATCATTCTGGATCAACTCTTTGACCACTTCCTTATCGAGAATTAAATTCACCAGAGATATATAGTCTAGTTTTACAATTCGTTTTGCGATAGCATAACTAAGGCCACTGCTTTTATAACAAACCATTTGTGGCACCCCAAAAAGAGCCGTTTCTAAAGTAGCTGTTCCACTGGTAACGATGGCAGCAAAAGCATTTTTTAAAAGCGTATAGGTTTGATTATGCAATAGGGAAACAGAAGGATGGATGGTAAATTTTTGATACCATTCTGCTTCAATACCCGGAGCTCCAGCGATAACAAAATGATAGTCTGGAAAACGGTCAATAACAGAGAGAAAAACAGGCATCATTTTATTGATTTCTTGTTTTCTGCTCCCTGGTAAAAGCGCAATAATAGGCTTATTTGTTTCTTTTACTTCAAGAGATACATCCTCTTCTTTTTGGCGTGCCTCTTTAATAACCTGAATCAATGGGTGCCCTACAAAGCTCACATCATAATTGTGCTTTTCTTTAAAGTAAGGCGCTTCAAATGGAAGGATGACATAAAGCGCATCTAAATCTCTTTTAATTTTTTTAATGCGATTTTCTTTCCATGCCCATATTTGAGGACTGATATAATAGTGATTAGGGATGCCTTGTTTTTTAGCCCATGCGGCAATGCGCATATTAAAACCTGGATAATCGATGTAGACCAGCACATCTGGTTGAAAAAGCAAAATGTCTTTTTTGCAAAAAGCAATATTATTTAGAATGGTTTTCAGGTTGATAAAAACTTCCCAAAACCCCATAAAAGCCAGTTCTTTATAATGCTTGACTAATGTTCCCCCTTGTGCAGCCATTTGATCCCCGCCCCAAAAACGAATTTCGGCAGTGGGGTCTTCTTGATAGATTGCCTTGATTAAATTAGCGCCATGTAAGTCACCAGAAGCTTCTCCGGCAATTATATAGTACTTCATCTAGACAATTTTGAGTAAGGCAACCACAACCACTAACAGAATCAATACAGTGACTAAACCATAGGCGATTTGATATTCTCTTTTTCTAATTAAAATAAAAAAGGCAGGTAGGTTTAACAAGGCACCCAGGCTTATCAAAGCACCTAATTTATTTTGATAATACAACAGCTGCAAACTGCTGATTAACCCCCCTTCTGAAAAGTACAGTGTAAAGAGTGTCATACCGATAAAAGTCAACACAAGACAGATTATCGCGCCAATGGCATTTTCTTTATTCCTCAAAATTCCAAGTATTTAATTTTTGAATCGCGTGGTGAGCAGTTAAATCAAATTGCGTGGGTACAATAGAGATATATCCTTGTGCTAGAGCAGCCTCGTCTGTATCTTCTCCACGGTCTTCATTAATAAATTCTCCCGTTAGCCAGTAGTAATCTTTGCCCATCGGACTTTGCCTTTTATCAAACTTTTCAACCCAGCGGGCTTTGGCTTGCCTACAAATCTTGATGCCTTTAATTTCTTTCTCCTCTAGTAAGGGAAAATTGACATTGAGGACTACGTCCGAAGACATTTTTTCCTTGAGTGCATTGCGAA
>JBELLO010000190.1:0-2740 GCA_042096495.1 Candidatus Arcticimaribacter sp. | reverse complement strand
ACAAAACCAGATGGACAAGATATCACGAATCTTTACCAGAACAGTGGATATTTATTTTCTAATATCAATGCTGTTGAAGTAAGCGCCGCAGAAGATACCATCAACTTTGAAATTCGAATCACTGAAGGTAAAATTGCTTCCTTTAACAAAATAACAGTTGTTGGGAACGAAAAAACTAACGATCATGTTATTTATCGAGAACTGCGTACTAAGCCAGGAGAGTTATACAGCAAAGACAAAGTAGTAAGAACAGTGCGAGAATTAGGTCAGTTAGGCTTTTTTGATGCAGAACAAATTTCTCCCGACTTTAAAAATGTTGACCCCAATGCTGGAACCGTAGATATCGAATTTGGTTTACAAGAATCTGGTGCGAGTCAAATTGAACTACAAGGTGGTTATGGTGGGGGTGGATTCATAGGAACGCTAGGATTATCTTTCAACAACTTCTCCATGCGTAACATTTTTGATAAAGAATCTTACAAGCCTGTTCCTTCTGGAGATGGACAAAAACTCAGTCTTCGCTTACAAGCCAGTCAATTCTTCAACACCTATAGTTTTACCTTTGCAGAACCATGGTTAGGAGGAAGACAGCCCGTACAATTCTCTACCTCATTATCCCGTACAAACCAGTTTAGATATGATTTCTTTACCGGTCGAGCAGATAAATCACAGTCATTCGAAATTAGCAGTATTTCTATAGGTCTAGCGAGAAGACTACGGGTACCAGATGATTATTTTACACTTTCTCAAGCCTTGACATATCAGTACTATAACCTCAAAAATTATTTTACTGGGCTCTTTACCTTTGGGGATGGTGTATCAAATAATATCTCTTATACTGTTTCCATATCGAGAAACAACACCTATACAAACCCTATCTTCCCCATGGGAGGATCGAACTTTGTAATTAGCGGAAAATTCACCCCACCGTATTCTTTGTTTCAGGATGTTGATTATGAGAATTTAGGGGATTTACCGGCTTATCAAAGCATTAATTCTGAGGGAGAATTGGTGGCAGATCAAGCAAAAATTGACCAAGAAAGATTCCGCTTTTTAGAGTATTATAAATTAAAGTTCTCTGGAACATGGTACACTAAGATTGTCGATAAATTAGTTTTAAAGACCCAAACAGACTTTGGGTTCTTAGGGACATACAATAGCGACAGAGGAGATATACCATTTGAACGCTTCTATTTAGGAGGTGATGGTATGGCGAATAATTTTGCCCTAGATGGTAGAGAAGTTGTTGCCTTACGTGGATACCCTAATCAGGGACTCTCCAGTAGAGATGGTTCCACGGTATACAACAAGTTTACTTTAGAACTTAGATATCCTATTACCTTAAAGCCTAGTGCCTCTATCTATGCATTGTCTTTTCTTGAGTCAGGAAGAGGGTATCAAGGCTTTAGAAACTTCAACCCTTTTAATGCTAACCGTTCTGCCGGTGCAGGGGTGCGCATCTTTATGCCAGCCTTTGGACTATTAGGGATTGACTTTGCCTATGGATTCGACAATGTTGATCTTACTCAATCTACCCCTAATGGTTGGGAAACTCATTTTATCATTGGTCAACAATTTTAGTATATTTGTCTAAACAATTCAATATGAAAGCTTTTCGCCCCTTGCTTTTTGTTTTTCTTCTTAGCCTTGCACAGCAGTCTTTTGCTCAAAGAGGTGTAAGACTTGCTTATATCGACATGGATGAAATCCTCGAAAAAGTAGAAGAATATAAAACCGCTAGTACGCTCTTAGAAAAAAATGTAGCCAATTGGAAGAAAGACATTGAGCTCAAAAAAATGCAGCTCAAAGGACGAGAAGAGCAACTTCAAGCAGAAAAGGTATTATTAACCCAAGAATTAATAGAAGACAGAAAAGAAGAGCTCGACCTCTTTCGCTCAGAAATTATTGATTTACAGACGAAATACTTTGGCCCAAAAGGGGATTATATCCAGCAAAAGAACAATATTTTAAAACCAATACAGGATCGCGTTCTCTCTATTGTACGTCAAATCGCACAAGAAAAAAAATACGATTTCGTATTTGATCGCTCTTCAGACTTGGTTATGCTATATTCCGCAAAAAATTACGATATTAGCAACTTAGTTTTGCAACGTATTAATACGCAGGAGCGAATTAAAGCGAGAAAGAAACAAATTGAAGAACGTAAAGCTCAAATTGAGCAACGAAAAAATAATTAAACACGACTAATTAATCTAATAATGAAAAACCTAAAATCACTTTTTATTGCCATCCTAATGGCACTTCCAATGACTTTTTCTTATGCGCAATCTAAAGTTGCTCATATCGATACACAAAAACTCATTGGTGAAATGCCTGAGGTAATTGCTGCACAAAAACAGTTGGAGCAATTAGAGAAAACCTACGCTACTGAAATTGAGAATACTTACAAAGAATTCCAAACTAAAGCACAATCTTATTCTGCTGATGCAGCTAACCAAACTGACGTAACGAACCAGGCACGTCAAAAAGAATTAGAGACCATGCAACAGAATATTAGCCAGTACAGAGAAACTGCTGCACAAGACTTACAAAAAAAGCAAGTTGAAATGATGCGCCCATTATATGATAAAGCTAGAGCTGCTATTGAAAAAGTAGCTGCAGGACAAGGCTTTGATTATGTACTTGATGCTTCTGCTGGAGGCAGCGTTATTATGGCTAAAGGAAAAGACTTAATGGCTGATGTAAAAGCTGAGTTAGGATTTTAATCCAACCGTTAATC
>JBELLO010000189.1:0-2753 GCA_042096495.1 Candidatus Arcticimaribacter sp. | reverse complement strand
TTTTGCGAATATTTCTGGCAAGAGTCGTTCCTGCTATACCGTTGCCAATAATGATAATAGGAGACTGGGACGTCATAAATTAGGATTTATACTAAGATAGTTTATTTTCTTCTCACTGAAAAATTTGTATATTAAGGTAGCCAAATCTTACTTTGATATCGACCTTTCTGCCTTATGGAGTCAGTCGAGATTGAGGTTTTTAATCCATAACAATGAAAAAACCACTCTGGGCTAGATTAGAACTTCCTTTAGCAACAACCAAAGAAAATGTGTGGTCTACCTTGACCCTACCGGCTTTAACGCAACAGTATATGTACAATTGTCAATTACATTGCACTTGGGAATTAGGAAGTGAAGCCTTGTGGAAAGAAAAGAAAGAAGATGGTTCATTTGTCACCCATGTAAGGGGGCAATTGTTAGAATATCAACCTTATCGTTCTTTGCGATTTAAAATATATCATCGCTTAAAGGGGCCAAATAAGTGCACCTCACAATTAAATTTTATCCTATCCCCACACAGTGAAGGGGTACTACTTACTGTAGAGCAAGGCGATTTCTCGACTTTTCCTCAAGCCGAAGAAATTTATGCCGAATGTGTTAGCGGGTGGAACTATGTTCAAGAAAAACTTAGTGCTACCTGTCTTTCTATAAAATGATTTTTTTACCCAAATCGAAAAGTTATGTTTATTGTTTTTGCTGGCCTAACAGGCCTATTATCCCTCTTGTTTTTAAAACATTATTATCCATTTTTTAAAGATGCAGATGATCTATTCTCTATTGCAGGTTTTATCATTATTTATGCAGTAATTACTGCCCTAATTGCGATACTTGTCTTTACGCCTTACTATTTATTGGTCGTATGATGGCTAAATGAACAAGGTTTTCTATCTTAAAGAGATGAAAATCAAGTTTCTTTTTTGCTGTTTTTTATTCGGGTTATCGTCTTTTGCCTTTGGGCAAAAAGTCATGGGTTTGAGTTTTGTGGGAACGAAAGAAAAAGTTTTACCAGAACATATTACCCCAGTACAAGAAATTGGCGCAAATTGGGTGACTTTGATGCCCTTTGGGTACATGAGTTCTGCAGCAGATAGTTTAGTGCGTTTTGATACCTCATGGCAATGGGAGGGAGAAACTACCCTGGGTTTAGAGGCTGCAATTCCACTGTTTAAAGCAGCGAAAATTAAGCTTATGCTAAAACCACAAATCTGGATCAGTAAAGGAGTTTATACAGGTAAGATTAACCCCCCAAACCAGCGAGCATGGCAGGAATTAAAATCCTCTTATCGCGCCTTTATTTTGCATTTTGCGCAACTAGCAGAAAAGCACAAGCTTTCGTTGTTTTGTATCGGGACAGAATTGTCTTCTATGGTAAAAGAAGATCCACAATTTTGGCGAACATTGATTCGTGAGGTGAGAGCGGTTTATCACGGAAAATTAGTCTATGCAGAAAATTGGGATCAATATCAAGCCGTTCCTTTTTGGGATGCCCTAGATTATATAGGGATTAACGCTTATTTCCCTTTAAAAGGAGACAGGGGCTTAACGGTTGAGGCAATAAAACAGCGTTGGAGAAAAATAAGTTCACCCATGTCAAGAATGAGTGCTACTTTTGATCGTCCGATTCTCTTTACAGAAATGGGGTATAGGAGTATAACAAATCCGTTATCTCGTCCATGGGATTATAGTAAAGGGCAAGCCTATAACCCAGAAATGCAAGCGATGGCATTAGCAGCTTTGTTAGATTATTTTACAGCACAAGCGTGGTGGAAAGGGGGTTTTGTTTGGAAATGGTTTCCAGATCATGTCAATGCAGGAGGCAAAAATCACACAGGTTTTAGCCCGCAAAATAAATTAGCAGAAGATGTACTTCGCACCTATTTTACAAAATATAAATAGTACTGGTAGAGTTTATCAGGTTTCACCCCTAAATAGCGCATTAGATGAATTATTCCATGATGAAAGTGTAAACGTAAAACACCGTTATCTTTAAATCGACGTGCAGAGGTTATGATCTTTTGTGGTAAGACTGTAAACTCATTTTTTTTGTACAAGCGATCGATAAATTCAACATCTTCACAAATGTGATATCGTTCATCAAAACCTGCGAGTTGCTCAAAGAGGTTTTTCTCAACAAATAGGGATTGATCTCCACTGCGGCAAAAGCGGGAATTGTATTTTGTGGCAAAAGCAGCCCAGTTTAACGCAAAATGATCGTGATCAAATTGCATTTGAAAGCTTCCAGCTTTTTGTCCTTTTTTGTATTGACGAAGTAAAATTTGATCAAATCCTACCGGGGGAATACAGTCAACATGGATAAAGTACAATAAGGAATATTGGGCGTTTTGTGCCCCAGTATTGAGCTGTTTTGCTCTTCCTTTTTTTGATCGAATCAAGCTGCACTGTGAAGTGGACTGTACAATACTACAGCTATCATCTTGACTACCGCCATCGACAAAAATGATTTCAAAGCATTTGCTTTTTAGGGCAGCAAAAAGAACTTTAATAAACCCAGACAAACTTTCTGCCTCATTATAAATAGGGATTATAATGGAAATCCCTTCCTTATTCGTTGAGGTTCCAGTCATAATTTAAAAACCGCACTTTTGCGTTTTTAGCAACCGACTCTTGGGCATAGTGTCGTATAAAAGCATGTCGCTCTTTTTTTGTCCCAAAATCTCCAGCAAACCATTGAAAAATACGCGAGACACTCATTTCTTTTTCTCCAATGATATTTCTTTTCTCGTCATTGATAA
>JBELLO010000188.1:0-2761 GCA_042096495.1 Candidatus Arcticimaribacter sp. | reverse complement strand
ATTCGTCATGTGGTCCTACAGCGGTGATGCGTTCTGCACTTAGGGGTTGATAGGCAGGAAGAATATGTTCTTGAACAACAGCGATGGCTTGTTCTACAGATATTTCGTCAATTACAACGCCACTCTTTGGGTCGATTAACAGAGAATCATTCACCCAGAAAAAGGCTTCTTCACCGATGGCCTTAACTTTTAAACTATAGAGCGGAAAAGGCAATTGTTGTAAGAGAGAATCTGTGATATAAGACGGTAGAACGGGGGTTGTATTAACCTCTTTTTTGTAGTGATCCCCATGTATTTTATCAATGTCTGTCCAACTAAAGTACAAGCCAGAAATCGTCCAAAACAAAAATTGTATCCCAATAAAAATCCCCAAAAATCGGTGGGTTTTTCTAAATTGGTTGATGGTAGTATATCTCATTTTTTAAGGACTAATCGAATTTGAGAAAAGAGGACATAAAGCATTATCCCCACAGGACCTAACATAAAAGTACACAGTAACGGAAGAACAATCAATAGATGAGGAACAGCTTTCTTTTGTGCATCGCGCAGCATCCAGCATCCCACCCAGTAGTCAAAGGCAAGATAATGCATCCAGCCGGCTGCTGCCGCTTCTGGAGTGGCGTTTCTATACAGTTCGAGGATACCCGCTAAACTAGAGAAATCTGCTTCGGCTAAACCACCATCAGTGATTAGAAAAAAGAGGTAAAAGAAACTCAACACAAATGGCACAAAGGGAAAGGCGAGCATTTGTTGGGTAAGGGACCATTTTGGCGCAGCTAATAAAGGTAGCCAAGCTAAAAGAATGGCGGTATTGGCAATAGTAAAGAGTAGTTCTGTTGTTTCCATCCTTTATTTTTTTAGGCCTAATTCTTTTAAGCGTTCTTCTAAAAATTCACCTGCGGTACAATCTTCATAAGCTTTAGGGTGCTCTTCGTTCACACAATCTTCCAGGCATTTAAGCGGCATATTAGCGCTGGGATGCATAAAGAAGGGAACAGAATAACGCGAAGTTCCCCATAATTCTTTAGGTGGATTAACGACTTGATGTAAGGTTGATTTTAGCTTGTTATTGGTCAAGCGAGCCATCATATCTCCCATATTGATGATTAATTCTCCTTCTTCTGCAATAGCATCGATCCAGTCGCCATCTTTTGTCATGACCTGGAGACCTTTTCCTTGCGCACCCATTAAGAGGGTAATCAAGTTGATATCACCGTGAGCCGCAGCTCGAACAGCGGTTTTAGGGGCGGTTTTAATGGGGGGATAATGAATTGCGCGCAGGATAGAATTCCCATAAGCAACATATTCATCAAAATAATCTTCGGGTAAATTAAGGTGTAAAGCGATGGCTTGTAAAACGGACTGTCCTGTTTTTTCTAGGGTTTGAAAAATTTCTTTCCCAATGGTGTTAAAAGTGGGGAGTTCCTCTACCATAACATTGTCAGGGTAAACAGGGCCATTTTCTTTTTTTCGGTATTGACCAAAGTGCCAAAACTCTTTTAAGTCACCCTCTGTTCTTCCCTTTGCGCTTTCTTTTCCAAAAGAAGTGTACCCCCTTTGACCTGCTAAACCTTCAATTTCATAAGTCCTTTTTTGGGCTTCGCCCAAATCAAAAAAAGCCTTGATCTCTCGATAAAGAAGGTCGGTTTGTTCGCTGCTTAAATAATGTCCTTTAAGAATCACAAAACCAATATTTTCAAATGCTTGCCCTAAATCATTCACAAAAGATTGTTTGCGTTTAGGGTCATTCGATAAAAAGTCATTTAAATCTACGCGAGGGATGTTTTTCATGAGTATAGTATAACAGTTTAAAAATACGAGAAAAAGCAAAAAAAGCAGGCCCATCGGCCTGCTTTTATCTAATTAGATAAGGAGTAGGATTAAAATGCCCCGTTAAAAGGCACCTTTTGTCCGTTACTCCCTAAATGTTGTTCATAAGACATAAGACACCTCCTTTCTACATTAGATTAAACATCACTGTTGTCACAGTGCGAAATACTCAACACAAATTTAGCAGAAAAAGTCTTGCAGTGAACGACTAGTCCACAATTTTTTTGAGGGTTAGTCCTTGTACTAAAATGGTAAACAATACCACGGCATAGGTCAAGATTAAAATCAAGCCTTTTGCGTCGCCCATAGCATCGGGTAGATTTAAGGCAAGGGCGATACTTAATCCTCCTCTAAGGCCTCCCCAGGTGATGATCAAAGCGGTTTTTGGTTCAAATTTTTTCTTGAGCGAAAGGATCCCAATAGGAACACTCACCCCTATCCAGCGCGATCCCACCACTAAGCCAATGACCAGTAGAATGATAAAAATATAATTGAGTTTAAAATCTCCAAATAATGGAATAATCTCGAGACCTATCAAGATAAATAGCACCGCATTAAGGGTCTCGTCTAAAAGGTGCCAAAATTTATACACATAGTCTCCCATGGCTTTTTGAACTCCGTCTTCTTCTTTATCTGTATCGATATTTTGATTGAGGAATAAACCCATAACCACGACTCCTAACACAGCAGAAAAATGAAAATAATGTGAAATTATCGGTAGTAAAAGCACAAGAGAAAGCGTTACTAGCACCTCTAATTCTAGGTGCTCATTTTCGATATATTTAAGTAATTGTAAGCCTAGGTATCCCATTAAAGCTCCTAGTCCTACTCCCCCGATTACTTCTGTAGCAAATAAAGAGGCCACACTTGCCGCAGTGACATTTTCTGCCCCTCCTATTTTAATTCCTAAAAGGGTAAGAAAAACCACTAC
>JBELLO010000187.1:0-2797 GCA_042096495.1 Candidatus Arcticimaribacter sp. | reverse complement strand
CCCTTAAATACGGGGGAGATGTTTTAGGAGGGGTGCTAGAAATCACCCCAAAAGTATACCGATTAAAAGACAGTTTAATGGGTGCTTTAACTACTGGCTACAGTTCTCAAGGTCAAGGAGGATATTTTTTGACAAATTTGACAAAGACTTATGCTAGTGGTGCTTTTTTTGGCGCAGCCACCTCAATCAAAAATGCAGGAGATTTTTCCCATCCTGATTACGCCTTATCCAATACAGGAAATAGAGAGCAGCATGCTCAGGTTTTTTTCGGAAGGAATAAGATCACTAAGAAATGGAGGATAGACTATCGCTTTTATCAAAAAGAAGCGGGGATTCTTTCTTCGGCGCATGTAGGAACAGTGGGCGATATTGCCAGAGCACTTGAAAGTGATCAACCGCTATCGACCCTTCCATGGACAAGGAGGATCAACAATCCCCGGCAACAAACCACCCATCACAATGTGAGTTTTCGCTATGATCGCCGCTTAGAAAATCAAGCGAAATGGGACATGCTCTATACCTATCAGTCCAACAATAGAAAAGAGTTTGATATTCGCCGCGGGGAATATAGTGACCGCGCCGCCTTAGACATTTTATTACAATCCCATGACTTTGTAACCAATTATAAGGCAGCTGTAAAAAACGATTTCCAGTGGTCGGCTGGTTTTTCAGCACAATTACAGGATAATTTCTCTGACCCTAGTACAGGGGTTCGAAGACTGATTCCAGATTATCTGCGTTATAAATTTGGCCTATATTGGATCAATGAATATGTTCCTACAAATGATTTTACGGCAGAGCTAGGCCTGCGTTTTGATTATGATTATTTAGATGCTCAAAAGTATTATAAGATCGCTGTTTGGAATGATCGGGGCTATGACAATGATTTTTTACAGACCATAGTCGCTACAGGAAACGCTGGGAATTACCTTACTCGCCAACTCAAAAAGTTTGCTAATTTCTCTGCTTCAGCAGGGGTGAAACAAAAGCTAGACAAGGGGACTGTTCGAGCAAATTTGGGATACATTACCCGCGCACCAAATCCTGCAGAATTATTTAGCGATGGCCTTCACCATGCGCTAGCTACCATTGAATTAGGGGATTTGCACTTAACCCAAGAGCGCGGTATAAAAGCCCTGATTTCTGTAGAAAAACAAACAGGAGTGTTTACTTATGCCCTCACAGGGCATTACAGCAGTATTGCAGATTATATTGTTCTTCAACCCGGGGAAGCGGGTTTTGATCAAGCCCGCAATAGTGCTTTTTTAGTGCGAGAATACATGCAACTCCCTAGGGTAAATACCCAAGGAATAGACCTAGACCTTTCCTATCAAATTTCTTCTCAATTTCAATACAAAACAACAGCCTCATGGGTGAGTATTAAGACAAAAGAAGGCAACCCGTTGATTGATGTTCCTCCGTTGAACGTTCATCAAGAACTTCAGTTTAGACCCACAAAAGAGAAACCTTTACGTTTATCATTACGCAGTCAATTTGTTGCCCAACAAAAACAAGTCCCTGATTTTAATTTTAATTATGCCTTTTTTGAAAGTGATGGAAGTATAACAACCCGTCTTGTGGATATAAGCACCGCACCAAAAGCCTATCACCTTATGGACTTTTCCATAGAGACAAAACTGTGGGATAAAATGGATATTAGCCTTTCTGCAGATAACATTTTCAATGTAGATTACCGCAATTATTTAAATCGTTTACGCTATTTTGCAGGAGAGACAGGACGCAATATTCGCATTGAATTATCGTATATTTTTTAAAGCATGAGCATTTTCACACTTTTAGCCTTAGGTATCGTAACAGGAGCTATTGGCGCTTATATTTCAGAGCGAAAGGGGCGTCGGCATTTAGAAGGGTTTCTCTTGGGTTTTTTCTTTGGACTAATTGGAATTTTAATTGCGTTTTTTCTTCCCAAAAAGAAGATAGATGATTAAGCTTTTTTTCTTCTCCCCCAGCTCGAGGTAACAAAGGCCAGGGCAAATCCACTTAATACTGTGATTAACCCCAGTAGGGAAAATGCACGCAATAAAAGGGTATTAAAATTATCGCGCCCTTGATAGTCCATGGTGTGGGTCATCCATAAAAAATCAAACCAGCGCCACTGGCTATGTCTTATGCGTTGAAAGTCTCCACTAACCGCATCGACATAAGCGACGGGATTTCCTTCCCCCGAAAGAGGAATGCGAAAAGCAGGAAGCGGTCTCCCGCGGTATTCGTCATGTGGTCCTACAGCGGTGATGCGTTCTGCACTTAGGGGTTGATAGGCTGGAAGAATATGTTCTTGAACAACAGCCATGGCTTGTTCTGAAGATATTTCGTCAATTACAAGGCCAGTCTTAGGGTTGATTAAAAGGGAGTCATTCACCCAAAAAAAGCCTTCTTTTCCTATTGTTTTAACCTTTAAGCTATGCAGCGAAAAAGGCAATTGTTGTAAAAGGGAATCACTTAGAAGTGGGGAAATCAAAGGGCGCGTGTTGACTTCTTTTTTGTAGTGATCTCCATGGATTTCATCAATATCTGTCCAACTAAAATACAAACCAGAAATTGTCCAGAACAAAAACTGTATTCCGATAAAAATTCCTAAAAATCGGTGGGCTTTTCTAAATTGATTGACGGTGGTGTACTTCATTTTTTAAAGGCTAACCGCGTTTGAGAAAAGATAACATAAAGCATTATCCCCACAGGACCTAGCATAAAAGTACACAGCAACGGAAGAACAATCAATAAATGAGGTACTCCTTTCTTTTGCGCATCGCGCAGCATCCAGCATCCCACCCAGTAG
>JBELLO010000186.1:0-2803 GCA_042096495.1 Candidatus Arcticimaribacter sp. | reverse complement strand
CTTTCAACTCCCCAGCGCTAGTTTAAGTCAGACCTATGATTTAATTCCATTGGCCATTACTTTAGCCTTGATTGCTTTTATGGAAGCCATCTCTGTCGCAAAAGCCATTGAAGAAAAAGAAAAAACCAATCGCCTCAACGCAAACCAAGAATTAATCGCCTTAGGAACGGCGAATATTATTGGCTCCTTATTTCAATCTTACCCAACTACAGGAGGGTTTTCTCGCACCGCAGTCAATCACGATGCAGGAGCTAAGTCTGGCGTTGCTGCCTTGTTTAGCGCTGCTGTTGTAGGGCTTACACTCCTCTTTTTTACCGCTTTCTTTTATCATCTTCCAACCGCAATTTTAGGTGCCATTATCCTAGTCGCTGTTGGAAAATTAATCGATTTAAGCTACCCTAAACAGTTATGGAAAAACAACCGAAATGAATTTTACATTCTTGCCTTTACTTTTTGCATCACCTTATTTGTAGGGATTAAAGAAGGTATTATGCTGGGCGTTTTTGTCGCTTTATTATATATGATTTATCAAAACACTCAGCCACATATTGCTGTTTTAGGCCGCATCAAAGACACCCATTATTTTAAAAATATCGATCGTTTTACAAAAGATGTGGTGACTTATCCCCAGGTGCTTATCCTTCGTTTTGACGGGCAACTTTTCTTTGGAAATCAACGCTATTTTAAACAAGAATTTTCAGCCTTAATTGAGGCACAAGAGCAGCCCATAAAACACCTCGTCATTGCCGCAGCACCCATTAGCTATATTGATGCAACAGCCTTTGAAATGCTCTCCAGTTGGATAGAAGAATTAAACACTCAAGGCATCACCATTCACTGGACAGGGTTAAACGGTCCATTGCGGGATCGTTTTCATAAAAAAGGAGTGTTTGGCACTTCTAATAAAACCTCTATTTATTCCTCTTTAGATGCAGCCTTAAATGCCATCCAAGGTTCTGCTCCTTCTGAGATCGAAAAAACAATCGCTTCACAACGAAATAAAATTTAATTTTACACCTATTATGATTATTGAACAAATCTACACCGGATGCCTTTCTCAAGGCGCGTATTATATTGAAAGTCAAGGAGAAGTAGCCATTATTGATCCTTTAAGAGAGGTCCAGCCTTATTTGGATCGTGTGGCTAAAGCCAAAGCGAAAGTGAAATACATTTTTGAAACGCATTTTCACGCCGACTTTGTCAGTGGACACCTTACCCTCTCAAAAGAAACAGGGGCACCTATTGTTTATGGTCCTAATGCTAATCCAGACTTTAAGGTTATTATCGCAAAAGACGAACAGGTTTTCCCGCTTGGAGAAGTAAGCATTGTGGCTTTACACACGCCTGGGCATACCATGGAAAGCACCACCTATTTACTAAGAGATAAAGACGGAAAAGACCACGCTATTTTTAGTGGTGACACTCTTTTTCTAGGCGATGTAGGGCGTCCAGATTTAGCACAAAAAGCGAATAGTATCACACAAGAAGATCTCGCTGGTTACTTATTCGATAGTCTGCGCAATAAAATCATGCCGCTTGCAGATGACGTGACCGTTTATCCCGCACACGGCGCTGGTTCTGCCTGCGGAAAAAATATGATGAAAGAAACCGTTGACTCTTTAGGGAACCAAAAAAAGATGAACTATGCTTTGAGAGCAGACATGACCAAAGAAGAATTCATCAAAGAAGTCACAGATGGACTCTTACCTCCCCCCTCTTACTTTCCGTTGAATGTAAAGATGAACAAATCTGGCTATGAAGACATTGACCAAGTGCTTGAAAGAGGAACACGCGCTTTAAACCCAGAAGAGTTTGAAGCGATGGCAAATGCACAAGACGCCTTGATTTTAGATGTGCGTCATCAAAACGATTTTGTACAGGGACACATTCCGCAGTCGATCTTTATCGGGATTGATGGAGGCTTTGCACCTTGGGTAGGCGCATTAATTGCCGATGTCAAACAACCGCTTCTCCTCATCACCCCAGAAGGAAGAGAAGAAGAGACCATCACGCGTTTATCACGCGTTGGTTTTGATCAGTCTTTAGGCTATCTCAAAGGTGGTTTCGCTGCCTGGAAAGCCGCTGGAAAAGAATATGACAGCATTAGCAGTGTAGAAGCTCAAAGCCTTGAAACTTCCATTGCTCAAAACGAAGCAACTGTTTTTGATGTGCGTAAAGACGGAGAATTCCTTTCAGAACATATTGAAGGAGCAACTAACACACCCCTAGATTTTTTAAACGATCACTTAGCCGCATTTCCAGAAAAAGGAAGCTTTTTCTTGCACTGTGCTGGGGGATATCGCTCCGTCATTGCTGCTTCTGTGCTTAAAAAACGCGGCGTCCACAACATGATCGATGTTAAAGGGGGCTTTAAAGCCATCAAAGAAACCAATATTGAACTAACGGACTATGTTTGTCCTTCCACACTATAATTTATTATGATAGATTTTTTACTTCAACCATGGCCCTGGTATTTTAGTGGCCCTATGATCGCTTTTGTTCTTTTCTTGCTACTCTGGACAGGGAAAACCTTTGGCATGTCCTCCAACTTACGCACTTTATGTGCGGCCTTAGGCGCGGGAAAAAAAGTCTCCTTTTTTCAATTTGACTGGAAAGCGCAACGCTGGAATTTAGTCGTGGCCTTAGGCGCTGTTGTGGGAGGATATATTGCCGCAAACTTTCTAAGTGTTTCAACTGCTGTCGCAATTTCAGAAAGTACCATCGCACAATTAAACAGCATGGGAATTCAAGATGCAGGACAAGCCTATATGCCTGCTTCGCTTTTTGATTTGGCGGCGTTTAG
>JBELLO010000185.1:0-2851 GCA_042096495.1 Candidatus Arcticimaribacter sp. | reverse complement strand
TATCGCGATCTAAGTAACATACCGTTTGACTTGCAGTACCAGCAACAACAGTTAATGTAGGAGTTACAATAAGTGAGATCGTATCTTGAGGTTCAAGTTGAATACTACCCGTCAATATATCTTCTGGAGCACAATCACTACCTACTGTTTGAATTCGATAGTTGTAAACTGTGGTCTGGGTAACATTCATGTTAGGCGTACCCGTAATGGTAAATTCTGTTTGAGCTGGATTGCTATAACTCGCTGTTAAACCAGTCACCGTAACACCAGATGTCCAAGTAAAGGCAACTTGATCTGCTCCAGGACCTAAGGTATAGATAATATCTTCTATAGGCTGAATATTATCACAAATCATTTGATTATCTGTCGTTGCAGAAGAGGTCAAGGTCAACTCTGGTGCAGTTCTAACTTCAATACTACCTACTGCTATGTCTGGTCCACCACAAGTACCTGGTCCAGTTTGGATTTCATAGGTGTAAATCGTGGTAGAAGAAGCAGTATTTGCAGCAGCAGCTGTTGCACTACCCGAAATGATAAGGGTGTTAGAAAGATTTAGACTATAGCCAAATCCTGGTGGTAATCCACCTTGAACTGGCCCTCCATCTTGACGATATGTAATGGTACCTATAGTAGACGCACCACCAGATAATTGATATTCAATTGGCGCAAATGCTGGTAAATTAGCATTATTCCCTACACAGACTGTTTGCGAATCTTCTCCAGGAGTTCCTGCAAAAGTGATGATATCTTCTGGTCGAACAGTCACTATCCCAGAAATTGGTGTTGGTGTAGCCGTACAACCAAAGGCATTCCCTATTAAGTTAATTGCATAAGTATAAGTAGACGGCAAGGATAAACCTAAAGCAGGAACATTCATGGATACAATAACATTATTTCCATCTTTTCTCGCCGTAATCCAAGAAGGAGAGGTCGCTACAACACTAACCGCTAAGGCATTTGGTGCAAAGAAAGTTAATTCTGTTAAGCCACTAGCATCACATAAGTCTGGGTTTTGACCCCCTTGCACAGTTGTCGGTGAAGTAGTCGTGTATTGTCCAAAGGTAATTGGATCAATGTTTATCGTTCCTGAAGCTACTACAGAACTTCCACTACATCCAGGACCATTTGCAGTTAAACTATAGGTATATGTTTCTCGATTTATTCCTGTATTTGAAGCAACCCCACTTATTTCAAAATAGGACGGTGGTTGAATAGTAGATGCAGTTAATAAGTCAAAGGTAGACGATGAATTAGAGGAAATACTAAAAGCAACCCCTGGATTAATCGCTTCAAAAGTTAAAGATGATCCATTAGAAGTAACATTGTGATCTGCTAAAACACCATCTAACCACGTGGCTAAAGTTGTTGTTAACGAACCAATATCAAGTGTTGAACTTGCTCCCGCTGTGATTGCTGTATATGGTGTTCCATTAACAGTAACTGTAAAGAAATCGCCTAATGCAGTCTCAGTGGCTACACGCATTTGTGTAATGTTGAACTCAGAAATTTGATTTTGCGCATAATTCTGTGCAATTAATCCTGGTGGTAAAGCTGGCGTCCATGCCGCTGTAATACCAAAAGCAGGGTTATAAATCTCATAACGCAATGGTATAATCGTAGTCGATGCACAGACTGTTCTATCTGCAGAGCCACCTCCGACTAGGGTAACATTTGGATCAGGTTCTAAATTAAAGGTAATGGTTTGTGTTATTTCACCACAACCAGCGCCAAATGTATTAATATCAACAGTCCAAGGAGTAGGCACTAATACTCTTTCATTAACGTTTCCTGTTATTTGATAGCGATTGAAAGAGCCTCCAACTAGACCAAAGCTCAAGCCGTTAGGTAATGGAGTTGTAGGATCAACGATTAAACCTGATGCGCCATCAAATTCTAATACAACATTAGCAGGAGAAGAGAAACAATAAGATGCATTGGCAGAGCCAGTTACAATGTTGATACTGGCCGCTTCTAAAATTTCTATGGTTCCAGTTGTTATCGCAGTTTCACAACCTGCCTGTGGTTCTTCGGTTTCAATTTGGTAATTGATAATAGTAGCCGTTTGTGTAGGTGTCCCAAATAGGCTAAAGATCTTAGATAATGGAGAAGCAATTGGTGCAGCAAAATTAACAGCAGAGTTTACTGGTTGGGTAGAAGCAACTGAGAATGAGTTCCCTGGTTGTCCAGATGGTCCTACTTCAATCGTAAGATTTCCACCATTATAGGTTGCAACAAAATTATTTGTTCCTGCATTAATCGCTGCTGCTAATCCATTCCCTACATGATCTGCTGCATTTGCAACAGTAGCAGTTGTGACAAAATCATAACGATAATTATCAATTGAAATTGAATAAGTTCTCCCTATCGTTGTTGAACTCAGAGTACTTAATGTAATCGTTGTTAATTGAGAGGTAATCTCTAGGAATGGGGTAATTCCTGTAGGTAAATTTAATGCTCTAACGCGATTTGCAGCTCCTTCAATTTCATAGGTTATTGTGCTCATCGCTGTTCCAGCACACAATTGTTGATTGTTTGAATTAAAGCCCGATGTCAAATTAATTCTTGGTGGACCTGGAACAGAAATCACATAATTTACTCGCTCACCTGGACATGGAGTTGGTTCTACCGTTATGATGATATTTCCAGAGAAACCTGGTCGGAAATTTAACTCAAGTGTTGAAGAATCTAAACCTGAATCTAATTCAAATTCTGTATTGGATGCTAAATAAGATGTTGATGTTGCTAAACCAGCTTGGCTGTTAACATACCAGCGAACGGGTTGTCCACCTGTTGTTAATGTAGAGGTATACCCTCCTGCAGGAATAGGACATTGTGGCAAGCTATTGCCTAC
>JBELLO010000184.1:0-2876 GCA_042096495.1 Candidatus Arcticimaribacter sp. | reverse complement strand
CTAACATACGCGCAATGGCATAGGCGAGATTGCTTTCTATATTGCGGTCCCTTAAGCGGTTTTCATAGTTGATCTCTTTGGCCGAAAGGCCTAACAGTAAACAATGGTAAAACTCATAAGAGTGGCGCAGGTGTTCTGCAATAGAAACATCATTGAGCATTTTACACTTTAAGGTGTATTGCTCTGGGGATAAAGATTGGCATAAATCGATAAAATCTTGCCATAACTGCAAATGAAGATTCATAGGGGATTAGCGGATCGCTGTTTTAATCAATTCGGTTAAAAATGGTTTAAGCCGTTTGGGTGGTATTCCCAGCAAACGGTTCTGTTCACTAATTTCATAAATTATTTTCATATGAGAAAAAATATCTCGGTATGCTTTTATCAAACTAAAGCTGGGATCGTAGATATGAGTAGGTTCTGCATTGACGCCGTTGATTTCCATCAAAGAAAAGCTTTCTCCCGCTAATAGACTCTTCCAGTCCTTGAATTTAACATCAAAGCGACCATAGTAAAAGCCCGGTAATTGATCTGCCCATTGATTGATTCGCTCTTCTAGCTCGATAGAATTTAAATGATTTCCGTCCATGAATTTAGTACCCAGATTATGGCTACCTATGGGCTCAATCAGTTGATGTGTCCCCTTTGGGGCGATAGCTTGCCAATTGATCCTACCACGCTTTAAAAGGTCTTCAAGCCTATGCTTTACCCGTATATTTTTGCGAAGCAATGCTTCCCAACTTGACTGCCCATCACCTATCAAGACACAAAATTCTTTTGTTGTAATAGAACTTATTCTTCCCTTTTTTTGATTGGGATAACGGTAAAAAAGGATCCCCGCTTCATTAGGGTAATTACAATAGCTTTGAAGCAATAAACTGTTGTAGCGACTGGTGTTGACTTTTGCTTTTAATTGGTCAAAATCCTCAATTAAAGTAACTTCTTTCCCTCTCTCGCCTTTATCTGGTTTTAAAATGATGGGGAAATCTGTTGCTAGGGCATTAAACGCTTTTTCTAAATTAGCTGGAGTGATCGATTGAGCAATCAACTGGGTTTTTGGCACCCATGTTGTGGGTAATTTAGATAAATAATCTAGCTTAGAAACATTCACTGCTCCACTGTTGTTCATCAAGGGATTTGTCGCAGTGAAATAGGTAGTATATCTCGCTTTTATGGCTAATAGCGCCCAATTAAAATAAGTGGGAATATAGAAAAGCCAAAAAGGCCAAAATTCAAAACGAAAAATCCGTCTAACATCCATTAATTTTTCGCAGCAGTTTTTTTCGCCCACATAAGATCGGCTTTGGTTTTATACTTTGCGGCATCTTTTACCCATTTTGCCTGAGTATCTATCCAATTTGTTTTGTAAAAAAGATGCAATTGTCCTTGTTGAATATAATACGCTTTTGGGTTTATTTCAACTTCTTTGCCTCTGACCATAGCATAGGCGCACCAACCTCCATAAGCCGGGAGGTATTTTTCTGGAGCTGCTTTAAAAGCTGTTTTATTTATAGCCGAAGAAAACAAATACCTCGCTCCTTTCCAACTAACTTGATGTTCTTCCAGCCCTTTTTGAGGGGCTTTTTCTGTAAAATAACTCACTACATCATACCCCTCTACTGCAACCAGAGAGGAATCAATGTTTTTCTTTTGGCCATAAATGGCCAAAGGCATAGACAACAATAAAATAAAAAGGATTTTTCTCATAAGAAATGGGTTTTCTTTCAAGGTAAAATTAAACAATCCCCCTATTTCAGGGCAAATATTTTTACCTTTGTTTAATATACATCCATCATCATGCCAAAAACGAACGGTCTAATTTTCGATGCGACAAAAATAGAACACTGTACCCAGCGTATAGCGTACCAAATCTATGAAGCAAATTTTGAACAAACCGAAATTTATCTAGCTGGAATTGCAAATAATGGTGAATTATACGCCCAAAAAATCAAAACCTATTTAGAAGAAATTTCTCCCCTCAAAATACATCTCGTTCAACTGGTGGTTAATAAAAAAGCCCCCCTTTCCCCGATTAAATGTTCGCACTCACTCGAGGATTTAAAAAATCAATCTGTGGTTGTAGTAGACGATGTATTGAATACTGGCAGCACCTTGATGTATGCCGTAAAACACTTATTAGAAGTCCCTTTAGCCCAACTAAACACGGTGGTGTTAGTCAACCGCAATCACAAAAAATATCCGGTAAAAGCTGACTTTAAAGGCTTGTCGTTATCAACTACTTTAAACGAACATATTGAAGTAGTCTTCTCTGGAAAAGAAACAGGGGTTTACCTAAGTTAAAGCGGCTAGTAAATCTGTAACAATCGCTTCTACGGTCAAACCATCAATAGTATACACAAGTTTTGCCTTTTGATAAAACGCATTTCTTTCAAAAAGGTGTTTCCCTATAAACTCTGTTAAAGCAGCATCATCTGGCAAATGAGCGATCATCGGTCTTTGTGCTTTTTCTAATTTTAAACGCTGTACTAAAGTGGGAATAGACGCCTTTAAATAAACGGAATAATGCTTTGCGGTAACAAGTGTTTCCATGTTGTCAAAATAACAGGGTGTGCCACCACCTAAGGAAATCACCGCTGGAGATTCTTGCGCAATTAAGCCTTGTAAAACCTGCCGTTCTAGCTTGCGAAAATAGAGCTCTCCCTTTTCACTAAAAACTGAACTAATGGATTTATTTTCTTGATTTTCAATCATTTGGTCAAGATCAATAAACGATACGTTTAATTTCTGTGCTAAACTTTTACCGATGGTCGACTTACCACAGCCCATATAACCTAAAAGAAAAATTGAATTCACTCTAGTTCATTTTTAATTGACTATAAATTTAGGCAATAAGATGATGAATTATTAATTTTTGC
>JBELLO010000183.1:0-2887 GCA_042096495.1 Candidatus Arcticimaribacter sp. | reverse complement strand
AGGGCAAGTTCTAAGAAACCTAGGATCACCTTGATGGTGGTCATCCATCCACCAGATTTTGGCAGGGCATTGAGTGCATTAGGGAAGAGGGCAAAAAGCGCAAATGGCAACGCCAAAGCAAAACCAAAACCGGTCATCCCTGCAGTGAGTTGCATCGCTCCTCCTTCTGCTGTTAATGAGCCGGCAAGTAAACTTCCCAGAATAGGCCCGGTACAAGAAAAAGAAACGATGGCAAGCGTTAGCGCCATAAAAAAGATCCCAATAATCCCATTGCGATTCGAACCTTCGTCTGTGGCACTTCCCCAGCTAGAAGGCAAGGTTAATTCATAGTACCCAAAAAAGGAAAACGCAAAAAACACAAACACCCCAAAGAAGACTAAATTCAGTGGAACATTGGTCGAGATAGTATTGAGAATTTCAGGATTCAAAGAATCCAAAAAGTGAAAAGGCAAGCTTAGCAAAACATAAATCACCACAATAAAAAAGCCATACAACAGAGCGTTTAAAATCCCCTGTCGTAAACTGTTCCCTTGTTTTAAGAAAAAAGAAACCGTTAAGGGAATCATGGGGAAGACACAAGGAGTCAACAGCGCAATTAAGCCCCCTAAAAACCCTAAAAGGAAGAGGTTTAAAAAAGGAGAAGCATCATTTGTTGAATCGATACTAGAAGTAAGATATGCCTTGTTTTTTAAGGATAAAGTCAAAGCTTTTGAACGGGCAAGATCGGCAGCGGTTAATTCAACTTTGGCCACAGTGGCCTCACTCCCATCCAACATAATTTGAAAGGGCTCTGTTCTAAAAATACAGACTCGATCGTCACAGGCTTGATAATTGATTTCTCCGCTAATTTGCTTGGCATTAGGGTCTAATAAGGTAAAGCGCTGGGTGAATTGTGCCTCACCATCAAAGAAGGGCAAATCAATTTGAAAAATCTCGTCAAAGGCACGTTTTGGGGTTCCAGAAGTGGTCTTCCCCTCCAGCTGGATTTTTAATGAATCAAAGACAAAAGTGAATTCGGTGGGTAGTGGTCCATCTTCAAATTCTTCTAAAGAATACAAATGCCATTGCTCTGCAATAGTGGCATCAAATTGAAGCGCTACAACATCTTTTGAAATTCGCTCAACAGAGGTTGTCCATACAACGGGTTCCTCTTCGGTTTGTGCCACTGTTATTAAGGGCAGGCAAGCCAAAATAAATAAGATTAACTTTTTCAATCGCATATAATTCTTAGCGGGTTTGAGGTTTCCAGGGTGGCAGCAAAGCGGGCGTCAACACGTTGACCTACTACCCAGACAATTTCACCTTCTGAACACAACAACCACTGCTGTTCTTTTTCTAGCAAGGAATATTTTTGGTCTTTAAAAAACTTACTCAGCTTTTTCTTTCCCTTCATTCCCACAGGGTAAAAATAATCTCCTTCTTCATATTTACGAAGGATTAAGGGATATTTTAACGCTTCAGTCGCTAAAATCGCTGAGTGTGTATTTTCTATCACATCCTCCCCTATACTTAGCTTTATCGGAAAACTTAAATCTTCAGTTGGGGACCAATGGTAGATTTTTTTGCCTTCCGCTTGCGCTACAGGCGAAAGCAAAAGAACACTCCTATCTTTTAACAAGCGATGGGTGGCAGAAAATAATTGCTTCCCGCTTTGCGCATTTAAAAGCGCATTGAGGTCAGAAAAGTGAGTGAAACCATAAGGAGAAAACAGGGCGTGTAAATAGTAGGCTAATGGCTTTAACGCTTTTAATGCTTCAATGGAAATAGCCACATGATCTTCTTTTGCAATAAAGTGTTCGGCTTTAAATTGGTCGGTTTGAATCGCAAGTGCTTCTTCTGCCCAGCGCAATTGCTGCTGACTTTTTTCTAACTGCTCGATAAGATTAGGTTGTATTGCCTTCCACTTTGGAATCAATTGATGACGCAGTTGATTTCTCAAATAGTCTTCTTCTGCATTAGAGGCATCCTCACGCCAGGAAATCTTATTCGCTTTGGCGTAAGCCATAATAGCCTCTTTTGAAACCGTCAACAAAGGACGTAAAATGAGCTGATCAGGGATTCCACTCAATCCTTTTATTCCACTTCCTCTCCCTAAATTGATGAGAAAAGTTTCTAATTGATCGTCTAGATGATGTGCAGTTAGGAGATGGGTAAATCCGTGCGCTTTCTTTAAAGTTTCAAACCATTGATAGCGCAATTCTCTCGCCGCCATTTGGGTTGAAATCCCCCTTGTTTTGGCATGGTCTTTTGTATTAAAAGATTGTTCAAAATATTGTAATTCATGTGCAGTGCAATAAGCCGAAACAAAGGCTGCATCTCCATCACTTGCTACATCCCTCAATAAAAAGTTACAATGTGCAACAGCGATAGAGTAGCTTGATTTTTGCAAAAGATAAAGCAAAACCATGCTGTCTACTCCCCCACTACAGGCGAGTAAAAGCTTGGGCTTTTCAACTTGGTTGAGTTGCTTATCCAATTGATTTTGTACCATTTCAAACACATGGCAAAGATAATGTTTTAAAAAGGCATTTTAAACGAAGAATTAACAAGGGATTTGCTTATGCCAAAAAAAACGCGCATTTTTGCACTGTATTATGAAAACAGAGATCAACATTAGGTTTACATTTCCACGTCGCCCGCGCAGCCGTCGCCCCTTGGGGGTCTAATACATTTATGGAATTTAGGTGAGTCCGGTTCCTATATCAATCCACCTTTTTACTATTTTAAATTTAACTCAAACCATTTCCTATGGAAATTGTCATCGCGGGTCCAGAACATATACATTTTGCAAAAACCATTAGTCTTACGATAGAAGAATCGGCTAAAGACCGAGGGACAGGTATTGCTAGAAGAAGCCCAGAATACATCATGGAAAAGATGCAAAACA
>JBELLO010000182.1:0-2907 GCA_042096495.1 Candidatus Arcticimaribacter sp. | reverse complement strand
CACCAATTGTTAGTTTTTCATCTGGATTAGTTAATAATGTGGTCTGTGATGGAGAAAGTATTGTCTTCGATGCAAGTGGAACAACTGGTGCAACACGCTACCAATTCTTTATTAATGGAATGTCGCAAGGAGCATCGACAACAATATCAACCTTTACAGTAGCTGGAGGAACAATCTCTGATGGAGATGTTGTTCGAGTTATTGCTTATTCTGGATCTACAACAAACTGTTCTGCAGATCGAAGTATAACAATTACAGTAAATGAACAAACACCCAATACACTTGATACTACCGTTAGTTCTCAAACAATTTGTTCTGGCGATACTCCTACACAATTATTAGGTTCTGCAGTAAATACACCAACTACTAGTGTTAGTTACCAATGGCAAAGTCGTCAAGGAACAAATTCATTTACCAATATTTCAGGAGCAACGTCTCAGAACTATGTTTTTGGATCTCCAATGTTTACAACTACAGGCTTTAGACGTCTGGCCATTAATACAGTCAATGGTGTGCAGTGTACTACTGAAAGTAATCTAGTCACAGTTACAGTTAGCGCTGGTCCAGCACCTACCGCAACTTTAATTAATGATCAGCCTGCTAGTACAGCTTGTGCTGGAGATAATTTCCTTTTCACAGCGACAGGAGATGCTTCTAGTAGTTTTGAATTCTTTGTTAATGGAGTAACACAGGGTACCCCTTCTGCAGTAAGTACGATTTCATTATCTCTTAATGATAATGATTTAGTGAGGGTTGATGTCTTCCCATTAGCAGGAGGTGTTGGTTGTCCTAGCCAAGTAAGTATGAATGTAAGGGTTAACACATTAAGTGGTAATAATGATATAGGTGGAATTCAATCCATTTGTTTTGGCAATGATCCTGCGGTAATTACGTCAATAAATACGCCTATTTCTGCTACTGGCTCAATCACTTATCAATGGCAAAGTAGAACGATATCAGGCACATTTAATAATATTAGTGGAGCGAATAGTGTCACATATGATCCTTCTACTTTAAATGTCACGACTATCTTTAGAAGGCAGGCGATTAGTACCTTAAATACTGTTGCTTGTATTGATAATAGTAATACCATCACAGTAACTGTTGATCCTGTAGTAATAATTTCAGGTTCATTAACGTCAGATCAACCATCTAATACGGTTTGTGCAAATGACAATGGTAATATTACATTCACAGCTACACCAGCAGGTGCTTCCAGTTATGATTTCTATATTAATGGTGTTACAGCTCAAGTCTCAAGTACATCTCAAACATATGTAGCAAGTATTACAAGTTTTGATGATGGTGATATCGTTTTAGTTCGTTTTATGAATAGCTCGGGTTGTTTTAGTGAACAAGATTTAACGGTTAATGTAAATGAATCGACAGCGGGAAGTATTTCTGGCGCTCAAACAGTATGTTTTGGCGATACGCCATCTTTATTAACTTCTACAGCATCAGCGACAACTAACGGTGTAACTGCAACAAATGGAGATTATCAATGGCAAAGTTCTACAGATGCAATAACATGGAACGATATTATAGGTGCTACTGCTCCTAATTATCAGCCCCCTGCATCACCTCCTCCTACTACTTATTATCGTCGTCAGGTGGTAAGTGTTAGAAATGGTGTAAGCTGTAGATCTACGTCAAACGATATACTCGTTACGATTAACGCCTTACCTGTGCCAGGTTTAATAGCTAATAGTGGATCAGTAACTGCTGCAGCTACAATGAGTATTTGCTTAGGCGAAGCAGTCGCCTTTGTTGCATCAGGAGGGGTAGAATATGAATTTATGCTTAACGGTACGACCGCGCAAGCGAGATCTGCTAGTAACACCTATGTTACAACTGGCTTAACAAATAGTGATGAAATTACGGTAGTTGCTTATGATAGTACAACCGCATCTGCTTGTTCAGACGAATCTGGTGCCATTGAAGTTGATATTTCTGCTGCTCCAGTAGCCTCACTTTCTGCGAGTGCAGCAAATAACACTTTCTGTCTAGGAGATGCTGTGACATTTACCGCAGGATCAGGTGGAGTTAGTCCTGCTTACTATGAGTTCAAGATCAATAATTTCACTTATCAAAATACAACCTCTTCAACTTTTGATCCAGCAGATTATTCTCTTGTATTGAGTGGAGGAGAACAAATTGAAGTTGTTGTAAGTTCATTAAGTAGTTGTACAAGTGTTGCCTCTTTAACGATGGTAGCAAATGGGATTACTACCGTAGGAACAATTACATCAACAACTGCAACGATATGTTCTGGAGAAATTCCTGCAGCATTTAACGGTCAGACTGCAGCGGCCTCAGGAACAATTACTTATCAGTGGCAACAGTCATTAGACAATATCAATTATTCAAATATTTCCGGGGCAACATCGCAAAACTATACTCCTACAGTAGCATTAGCGACAACGACTTTCTTCCGAAGAACAGCAATTAGTAATTTAAATAGCGTTAGTTGTGAAGATTTTACGCTTCCTTTCCAGGTTGTAGTTAATCCTTCTCCAATTCCTGGTCTATCTGCTATTCCTGGATCGTTGAATGCACCTGCGACAATGAATTTATGTGAAGGAGAAACTGCGACTTTCTCTGGATCTGGTGGGGCATCTTATGAATTCTTTGTTAACGGCACTAGCATTGCTGCACGCTCAACTGTAAATACAATAAGCTTAACAGCAAATGCTACTAGTTCACTGGTTAATAATAGTACGGTTTATGTTCGTGTTTATGACACTGCGACAGGTACAGCATGTTTTGAAGATTCTGCTTTAATGACTGTATTTGTTAATCCTACACCAACAGTAGGGATTAGTTCAAGCAACTTTAATAATGAAATTTGTACGGGGGATCCAATTACTTTTACGGCGAATTCTACTGCGGCAAGTCCTACTTTTGAAT
>JBELLO010000181.1:0-2915 GCA_042096495.1 Candidatus Arcticimaribacter sp. | reverse complement strand
GTTAATTTACATTCAATCAAAGGTTTTGATAGCTTAAAAATTAAAAGATTAGCCCTATATTTGTTTTAAAAAGCTATGATGGATACACCAACATTGGTTTCTATGCATGAAACTGAATCCTTAAAATTGGTTGCTGACGCTGCAAGAGAATATGCAGAAAAATACTTGCGGCCTTTTGTGATGGAATGGGATGAGTCCCAGCATTTCCCTGTTGATGCAATGCGAATCGCAGGACAATTGGGCTTCTTAGGAGTCATTATCCCATCAGAATATGGGGGTTCTGGAATGAGCTATCACGAGTATATTGCTATCATCGAACAAATTTCGATTGTGGATCCTTCTATAGGACTTTCTGTAGCGGCGCATAATTCTTTGTGTACCAATCACATTTATTTATTTGGAAACGAAGCACAGCGTTGTAAGTGGCTCCCTAAATTGACTTCGGGAGAACACATTGGCGCATGGGGCTTGACAGAGCACAACACAGGTTCTGATGCAAAAGGGATGAGTACAACTGCCCGTAAAGAAGGAGACGATTGGGTCTTGAATGGTACCAAAAACTTTATCACCCACGGTAAGAGTGGAGATATTGCTGTGGTCGTTGCTCGAAACGGAGAAAAAGGAGATAATCACGGGATGACTGCTTTTGTTGTAGAAAGAGGAACTCCAGGCTTTACCGCAGGAAAGAAAGAAAATAAACTGGGGATGCGCGCTTCAGAAACCGCAGAAATGGTGTTTGACAACTGCCGTATTCCAGACGAAAATAGATTAGGAGAAGTGGGCGAAGGTTTTATACAATCCATGAAAATTCTCGACGGTGGACGTATTTCTATCGGAGCACTTTCTCTAGGTATAGCAAAAGGAGCTTATCAAGCTTCGCTTAAGTATTCTAAAGAACGCCACCAGTTTGGTCAAGCGATTAGCAAGTTCCAGTCTGTTGCATTTAAGCTTGCAGATATGGCGACAGAGATAGAAGCTTCAGAACTGTTATTGCACAAAGCTGCAAGTGATAAAATGCAGGGGAAAAATGTGACCAAAAGCGGTGCAATGGCAAAGATGTATGCTTCTGAAGCCTGCGTCAAAATTGCCTCTGAAGCCGTTCAAATTCACGGTGGTTATGGTTTCACCAAAGACTTTCCAGTAGAGAAGTTTTATCGCGATGCAAAGCTGTGTACCATAGGAGAAGGAACAACTGAGATACAGAAATTAGTTATTTCTAGAGATATTTTAAAGAATTAAGAAAAGGTAGTGCCGATTTAACCTAAAGCAGTTATATTTGCACACATTTTAAAAGAGAGGAGGTTACGTTTTATGTTAATAATTCCAATAAAAGAAGGCGAAAACATCGATAGAGCGCTAAAGCGTTTTAAAAGAAAATTCGATAAAACAGGCGGGATGCGTCAATTACGCGCACGCAAACAATTCTTAAAGCCTTCTGTGAAAAACAGAGCTAAGATTCAAAAAGCACAATATATTCAAGGCTTACGCGACGCAGAAATGCAGTAAGCAAATTGTGTTAAATAATTTCAACGTTGTGGTTAAAGTTCTATCTTTAATCACAACGTTTTTTTTATGGCTATAGCGAAGTTTATTGATTATGTCGAAAAGGAGAAAAACTATTCTCCGCATACGCTTAAAGCTTATCAAAACGACTTAGAACGTTTTGCTGAATATTGTTCTAGAGAACATCAAGAAGATGCCATTGAGTTGATTGAATACCCTTTAATTCGTTCGTGGTTTGTGCATTTAGGAGAAGCGGGAAATAGCAACCGTACCATCAACCGCAAGATTTCTGTTTTGCGTTCCTACTACAGTTTTTTAATGCGAATAGAGCAACGCAAGACGAATCCTTTGAGAAAGCATAAACCGCTCAAAGAAAGTAAAAAGGTCCAGCTGCCTTTTACAGAAAAAGAAATTGCTGAGCTATTAGATGGAACTCATTTTGAAGACAACCATCAAGGCGTATTAGCTAAAACGATCATAGAAACCCTTTACAGCACTGGGATGCGAAGAACAGAGTTAGTGCATCTTGAAACATCTAGGGTTGATTTTGACAACAATTGTCTAAAAGTTATAGGAAAGCGAAATAAAGAGCGAATTATTCCTGTGATTCCTGCTTTAAAAAAGCAACTGCAATACTTTGATAATCTTGTAAATACAATGCGTTCTCAAGCCGATAATCCTTATTTCTTTTGCAATAAGAAGGGGCAGAAAATAAGCGATGCGCTTGTATATCAATTAGTAAATGATTACTTTAATAAAGTATCCACTAAGGTGAAACGCAGTCCACATATGTTACGGCATAGTTTTGCAACCCATCTTTTGAACCAAGGGGCCGATCTCAACACAGTAAAAGATTTACTGGGGCATGCCTCACTCGCTGCGACCCAAATCTACACACACAGCAGTATGGAGCAAATAAAAGCCGTCTATAAAGACGCTCATCCTAGAGGGTGTAAAAAGTAAGTTTAATCATTAAAATATTTGTCTTATGAAAATCAATGTACAAGCCACCAACTTTAACGTAGATCAAAAATTAGTCGATTTCACCCAGCGTAAAATTGACAAACTATATCAATTTTACGACAAAATTTTAACGGTTGATGTTTTTTTTAAAGTTGAAAACACGACAAATCGCGTCAATAAGTTTGCTGAAGTCAAGATAGGAATTGTCGGTGAAAGCGTTGTAGTCAAGAAGTTGTGCAAAAGCTTTGAAGAGTCTATTGACTTAAGTGTCAAAGCTGCAGAGCGAATGTTAATTCGTCATAAAGAACTACTTAGATCTTAAGAAATATTTTTTCTACATTTTCTTTGAAACAAAATAAATAAATCAATACATTTGCACCGCTCGAAAGGGTAGTTAAAAGCCGATGTAGCTCAGCTGGCTAGAGCAGCTGATTTGTAATCAGCAGGTC
>JBELLO010000180.1:0-2933 GCA_042096495.1 Candidatus Arcticimaribacter sp. | reverse complement strand
ATGGTTTCTTTTTTGAGTTCTGTTTTAGCTTTAAGTTCTTTGATCTTCTTTTCAGCTAACTCAATTTCGAGTTTTTGAAATTCCTCTTCTTTTACGATAGAGTTGTACTCTCTATTGTTGCGAACATTGTTGAGTTTATCTGCGTATTTTGAGATCAACTCTTTTGCTTCTTCGATGCTGTTTTTAAATTCTTTGATAGAGGTGTCAAACTCAGCAAGGTCACTGTTGAGTTTTTCTAATTTAACAGTCATGCCTTGAATTTCGTTTTCAAGATCTTCAACTTCTAAGGGAAGTTCTCCACGAACATTTCTGATTTCGTCAATTCTAGAATCAATTATTTGTAAATCAAAAAGCGCTCTTAGCTTTTCTTCTACGGAGATTTCTTTTTTTTTGGCCATAATTTAGAAATACTTAACAGGGTTGGTATTCACTTCTGATAAAGTGAAGGCAAAATTAGGGATTTTTTTTGTAAGATACTCGTGGATTATCCTTTTTGTGAACTGCTCTGTTTCATAGTGTCCTGCATCAATCAGTAATAGTTTGTTTTCGCCACTAAAAAAGTCATGGTATTTTAAGTCAGCTGTTACAAGGGCATCTGCTCCCTGTGCTTTTGCAGCATCGATACAAAAACTACCTGAGCCTCCTAGCACAGCAACTGTTTTGATCTCTTTAAGATGGGTTTCACTATGGCGTATATAAGCTACATTAAGGGCTTGTTTAACATGCTTTAAAAAGTCATTTAACGCAAGGGGTTTTTCAAGTTGACCAATACTCCCTAGACCAACATTGGGATGTTGATTTTCAATAGCAATTAGTTCATATGCAACCGTTTCATAGGGATGTGTATCGCTTAGGGCTTTGAGTACTTTGTTTTTAGCATGTTTTGGGACAATTAGTCTTAACTGACTCTTTTCCACATGGTTCAAGCTGTTTTTTTCTCCTATGTTAGGCGAACTATTCTCGTGGGGTAAAAATTGACCTTCCCCATTGATCGAAAAACTGCAGTGACTGTAGTCTCCAATATTTCCTGCGCCGGCCTCGTGTAAGGCAGTTAAAAGTTCTTCTTTTGCCGCAATAGGGACATAGGTCGTTAAATGAAAAAGGCTGTTTTTTTGAGGGATTAATATGCGTTGTTGTTTGAGCTTTAATAATTTTCCCAAATGATAGCTAATGCCCTTTTCGTTGTTGTCTAAAGCGGTATGTAGGGCATAGATCGCAATCTTGTTTTCAATGGCTTTAAGTACGGTCTTCTCAACATAGTTTTTTCCAGTAATTGAGGTTAAGCCTTTAAAAATGATAGGGTGAAAACAGATAATCAGGTTGCAATTTGAAGTAATGGCTTCTTCTACCACAGCGACAGAAACATCATGTGTGATGAGTGCCCCACTACAACTCCTGTTTTTATCCCCCACTAAAAGGCCTACATTATCAAAGTCCTCTGCATAGCTAAGAGGGGTCCATTCTTCTATGGTTTGAATGATATGATCTATTTTCATTAAGTTCTTTTTCTAGTAGTCAAAAATTTCTCTACTTAAGTGTATCTTTACGAAGATAAGCATATAATCACAATGAATATTTTTCGGTTCCTACTCTTTCCTTTTGCGATAATTTATATGTTATATACTAGCCTTAGGAATGTATTTTTTGCTTGGGGTATTTTTAAAGAGAGAAAGTACGATGTTCCCGTTTTGGGAATTGGAAACCTCTCTACGGGGGGGACAGGTAAATCTGTTGCCATCAATTATTTTATTGCCCATTTTAAATCTAAATATGCTGTAAATGTTTTAAGTAGAGGGTATGGTCGTTTGTCCAAAGGATTTCAAATAGGGGAGGAGGATTCAACCGCTAATCAGCTGGGCGATGAGCCACTAATGTTTTTAAAACAGCACCCAGAAATTAGGGTAGGAGTAAGTAATAATAGAAGGGTAGGGATGGAAAACTTACTCGAATTACCCTGGTCAGACAAGCCGCCTGTTTATCTATGGGATGATTGTTATCAACACCGATGGGTCAAACCTACTTGTATGTTGTTATTGACCACCTTTGATCAACCTTTTACCAAAGATTATATTTTGCCAGTCGGCAATTTGAGAGAGCTTTCTGAAGGGATGGCGCGTGCAGATGCCATTATTGTTACAAAATGTCCCAAAGACATTACTCAAGCACAGAAAAAAGCCTTTAAAGAGCGTGTGCAATTAAGACGTCATCAAAGCCTGTTTTTTTCTCGCATTCGTTATGCTGAATATATTGTTAATAGCGAACGCAGGATGTCACTAGGCATCTTAGAAAAAATTTCATTTGTCGTGGTAACAGGGATTGCCGATCCCAAACAACTATTAGATTTCTTGAATAGTAAATTCTTAAACTATGAGCATTTAAAGTATGGTGATCATCATATTTTTAGCGATAGAGATATCGAAAATATCAAAGTAAAAAGTAATGGACGCATGGTGTTAACCACCCAAAAGGATTATATGCGTTTGTCCCAAAAGTTTAATTCAGAATTACTTTTTTACTTGCCCATAGAAATGGAGATTGAAGACGAACAACAAGAAGTTTTGAATGCTTTAGTAGAAGAAAAGCTAGCGCTAAACTAGTGGATGTGTTTGTGTGCTTTGTAAGAAGAGCGAACAAGTGCACCACTTTCTACATGTCTAAACCCTAAGTCTTTTCCGATAGCTTCGTATTTTGCAAATTGATCTGGCGTAATAAATTCTTTTACACCAAGATGTTTTTTACTAGGTTGCAAGTACTGTCCTATTGTAACTACATCAACATCAGCAGCGCGCAGATCGTGAAGTGTTTGAATAACTTCCTCTTCTTTTTCGCCTAGGCCTAACATGATCCCAGATTTTGTTCGATTGATCCCTTGATCTTTAAGGTATTTCAACACCGCCATACTTTGATCGTATTTTGCTTGTATACGAACTTCT
>JBELLO010000179.1:0-2943 GCA_042096495.1 Candidatus Arcticimaribacter sp. | reverse complement strand
GTTTAAAATATTTGGTTTCGTTCTCGATGGTGTAAAAGGTATTGTTATCTGTAATAGATTTTCCCCAGACATGCGTAGCATAAGTTTGGCTGCGCCATCCATTTAAATGATAGTAATGTGGTTGAATATAATCATAAGTATACCCTAGTTTCCCCACGCCTTTAGTGGTAGTAAAATGCTTTGGAACATTCGCTATATCATCTCCCTCTTCAAATAAATAACGCTCACCAATGACCCCAGCGCCTAGCACTACTTTATGTTTTAGATTGATCTCTCGCCCCAGACTAATCTCCCAACTTTGAAAGCGGTAGCGAATGTTTGCTAGACCAGTTTCGAGCCTTATTGGTTCGAGGGTTTCTAATTGTTGTGCCAAAAGTTTTAATTCCGTTTTAGCAGACATAAAATTGTTATTTTCGACAATTAATCCAAAGCCGGGGAAATTATTTTGACGATAGAAAGCCCCTAGGGTATACCCTCTTCCGGTAAAATTATAATCTGTAAGTCCTAGGTGGTAAGCAAAGGCATTGTTAACTGTTTGCCATAAATCCACCGCTGGGATAAGGGTTTTGTTTTTTTCGATATGATAAGTAAGTTTGATGCGACCAGAAGATAGGGTGTCAATCGATGTATAAGCATGACTCACCGCAGGTTCCCGCAAGAGTACGATAAGGTCATTTTTCGCTTTTATGGAATCATAAGCTTGACCTATCTTTTGCGTTAGTAAGCGCTTGAGATATTGCGGTTTACTTTTTTTTTATACCGTTAATATCAATGTGAACTAGTGTTTGCTCTTGTGCGATTCCTTGCCAACACAGCAACAGCAAGAAGAGTTTAATTGAATAACGCACGAAGTCCTAGATTAAAGGTTTGACCCAGTCCAGAATTTTTTCCAGCAATAAAGTTGGTATAGATTACTTCAAGGTTGAGCACTTGGGTGAGTTGAAATTTTGCGCCTCCCCCCAAAGCAGTGAATCTTTGATTGATACTTTCCCCCAAATCAACTAATTGAGAATGCTGCACTAAGCCTAAAATGGTGGTGTTAGGGGAGGGAAAATAGCTCACAAAAACACCCGGAGTAAGGCGAAAAGAATCATTGGCAAAACTGTCGGTATTCTTACCAAAGTTGAATTCTGTATTTAACTCGCTATAGATTTGAATCATACCGTTTGGGGCTAAATAATCATAGAAAAAACGATTTTGAAAAGTGTATCCCTTTTGATCTAAAAAGATATCGTTCTCTGTTTCATTCTCAAATAAGGGAAGACTAAAAGAGGTTTGGACCGCAAAACGCGCCCAGCTTTTGATAGGCGTAAATTTGATCGCCGGAGCAATACTGCTCAAGCCATTGCGCCGATACGTTTGCGTTGAAAATCCAAAGGGTGCCAAAATGTTTTTCCCTAGAATAGTATTTGAACGGTATTCTAACAATAGACCAACATTCAAGCGGTTGTCGCTGCTCACTCCAGTAAAAACGTCTAGGGAAGAGGTAAAGAAGTTTTTCCGGGGAAATTTAGTTTTATTTCCATGCTGATCCCTTCCTTTTACTTCAGTGTAAAGATTGTTGAACCATTTGATATCCCATTGTCCTTGAGAAAGGAGTTTTGTCGGGGTATAGGTTTGAATGTTGGATTGAGGTTGATCGATCTCCTCTTGTCCATAAACAAGGCAGGAGATGAAACACAAAAGTGCAAAAAGCTTTTTCATCTATCAGTAGGTTAGTAAGATTGAGTATCTTAAAGGTATAAAAAAAACAGCATGCGCTTATTTTACGCCCTTACATTTCTTATTCTATTCACCCAATGTTCCCCTTTAAAACAATATCCTAAAAGTTCTTATGCATGGGCTTCGCCCGAAATAGACAACTTTAGGGTACTTAATAAAATCGATGCGCCTGAGAATGCACTACTGTTTTTAGGGAGTTCCAGTATTCGACTTTGGGAAACCTTAGCACAAGATATGGCACCCTATCCCGTGATACAAAGAGGCTATGGTGGAGCGCATTTGCGGGATGCCATCTTTTATACAGATGTCTTGTTAGGCGACTATCAACCCGCGATGATCATTGGTTTTATTGCGAATGATATTAAGGGAGATCCAGAAGATGAGCCCCCAGCAAAAGTCAAGCGACTGTTCAAGTTCTTTTTAAAGCAAGTGAGGGCGAAGCATCCAGAAATTCCTTTTTTATGGGTAGAAATTACGCCTACTAAAAGTCGCTGGGCGCAATGGAAAGACATTAAAAAGGTCAATCAAAAAATTAAAGCCTACTGCGATAAAACCGACAATGTGTATTTTGTTTCTACCGCAAATGCATTTCTCAACGAAAAAGGTTTGCCAAAGACTGCCCTTTTTGTAGAAGATCAATTGCATCTCAACAAAGATGGTTATGCCTTGTGGTCTTCCATAATTCGAAAGAAGATTGAAGCACTTTTAGATTAGGCTTTCTTTTCTAGCATTCTTAAAGCGAGATAGGGAACTAGATTGAAAAAGAACCAAAATAGTTTATAAATCCCCATCATATAATAGAGGGTTTGTTGAAACTCTTCTAAGCTGCCGCTGTAAAAATGCTGGTGAATATGATACACCGGTTCAGCCAATAATAAAACAACAAAAGTAAAGAGTAGAAAGAAGAAGTTAATCTTGGTACACTGCCATAAAAAGGCTTTTAATTGAGAAGTAGTCATCATTCAGTGGTTTGTATAAATTTAATTATAAACAATAACATTTGAAATAAATCAATTTTAGCCAAAAAAAAACCGCCCTATTGGGCGGTTGTGTAATATAAGTAAAAGCAGTTGTCTTATGCTTTCGCAATCAGTTCTGCTAAATAATCTCCTATCTCAGATGTTTTATACGCTTTCCCACCATTGGCAAGATCTTCTGTTACAAAACCTTCTGCTAAAGATTGATCTACTACTTTGCGAATCAAGGCGCCTTCTTCTTGTA
>JBELLO010000178.1:0-2944 GCA_042096495.1 Candidatus Arcticimaribacter sp. | reverse complement strand
GTCAGGACTTTATTTATATTGTAATGTTAGTTTACTACAAAGTCCTTCCTGCTTCGTTATAGAAGTAAAAGAAATCGTTGTAATAAAAAAACGTGTTGTTCATTTGTTTGATTTTCAGTACAAATCTAAGCCCACATTAGACAAAAACAAATTTTTGCTCCTATTTTTTTAGAAAAAGGAGTAATTTACTTACGAAACAAACAAACTTGATTAAAAATGTTACGTCAAAGTATCCTTCTTTTGCCCTTTCTCTTTATTGCTTGTATTCATGTTGCGGTAGAAGTTGAAAAAGACCCCAATGACTTTCGGTTTCTTGAAACTAATATTACAGCATTATCTACGGGATACGCCCAGGGTGAATTTAGCATAAAAGAGGTGACCCAAGCTTATTTAGATCGCATTGAACAGATTGACAAAAAGGGGCCTACACTTCGCTCGATTATACAAATTAATCCAGAGGCGATAGCCATCGCCGAAGCGCTCGACGAGGAGCTCGCAAATGGACAATCACGCGGGCCCTTACACGGGATTCCTATCGTCTTAAAAGACAATATCGACACCCATGATCAAATGAATACAACCGCTGGATCAAGGGCCTTAAAAAACTCAAAACCTTTGCAAGACAGTCCACTTGCACAACAATTGCGTGCGGCTGGCGCAATTATTTTGGCGAAAGCCAACCTAAGCGAATGGGCCAACTTTAGAGGACAAAATTCTTCTAGCGGCTGGAGCGGAATTAATCGACAAACCAAAAATCCTTATGTACTAACACGAAACCCCTGTGGTTCGAGTTCTGGTTCTGGCGTGGCAGTTTCTGCGAATCTAACCGTCTTAGCCATAGGAACAGAAACCAATGGGTCGATTGTATGTCCTTCTAATGCCAATGGAATTGTAGGGATTAAACCCACTGTGGGATTGATTAGCCGTTCTGGGATTATCCCGATCTCTTTTACCCAAGATACTGCTGGCCCCATGGCCAGAACACTAACTGATGCGACCATCGCTTTAGGGGCGCTTACTGCCATCGATCCCGCTGACAGTAAAACCCTGGTAGAAGGAAGAATCGCATTAAATGACTACACCCCACATCTCAAGAAAGATGGAATTGCGGGAAAACGCATTGCACTTTACACTGCACCCTTAGGGCAAAATACCGAAGTAGATAGCCTAGTGCGTCAATCGATTCGAACGTTAGAAGCTGCAGGAGCAACAGTAATTGAAATTGACAATATTGCTCCTAGAGCAACAGGACAGAACTCTTTTCAAGTAATGCTCCACGAATACAAAGAGGGGCTCAATGCTTACTTTACTGCTTTGGGCGAGAACGCGCCCATCAAAAACTTAGAAGAATTAATTGCTTTTAACGAAGCAGATTCAATCGAATTAAAATATTACAATCAAGCCTATTTGAAAATGGCCAATGAAAAAGAAGATTTAGCCAGTGAAGCCTATCAAACCGCCTTAGCGAATCTTCAACGCATGAGTCAAAAAGAAGGGATCGACCGCGTTATGGACGAACACAATTTAGATGCGATCGTTGCCCCTACTGGAAGTCCAGCATGGAGCACCGACTGGCTCAACGGAGACAATTATCATCTGGGGAGCTCTTCACCGGCTGCCTGGGCGGGTTATCCTAATATCACCGTCCCTATGGGTGACATCCACGGTTTACCCGTTGGTTTATCGTTTTTTGGGCGAGCGTGGAGCGAGCCTACTTTGATTGAAATCGCCTTTGGTTTTGAACAAAACACTAATGCAAGAATCACCCCTAGCTTTAAGGCTAATGACGAACAATAAATGAAAGAACTATTACAACAACTGCTTGCCCTAGAAAATTTTGATGTAATCCTTGTCCTCGGTATTTTAATCGGCTTCGGCTTGATGGAATCCTTGGGTGGGTTTTTACGAAATTCAAAACGTAAAAAAGGAGATTGGTTCCAAGAAATATTTAGTTTTCTCTTCCTATCTGCAGGGATAAAACCCACCATCGTAACCATAGTGTTTTTACTGGGAAACACCTTTTACCCAGCAAGTGCAAATTTATTGACTGGCCTTTCTTTTGTTAGCGTTTTTTTTGGGTACATCCTTATAGATGATCTTTTGCAGTATTGGTATCATCGCTCTGCCCACGAATATCCCTTTTTGTGGAAACTGCACCGCAGCCACCATCAGGCAGAAGAAATGGGCTTTTTTGTCTCTTACAGAAATGCGCTACTATACTATATCATGATGCCAAATATCTGGTGGGTAGGTCTGATTGTTTTTACAGGCGGAGCCAAAGCAGTTGCGCTAGGACTCGTGATTAAGCAAGCGATCATCATTAGCTCACACAGTCAAATCAAATGGGATGCGCCTTTTTATAAATACGCTTTTTTAACTCCTTTTATTAAAGTTATCGAACGCATTATTATTACCCCTTCTTTTCATCATGCGCATCATGGTACTTCTATGCTCGACAACTCAAGTGACCCCAATGCGAACTTTGGGAATATGTTTAGCCTATGGGATCAATTCTTTGGAACGGCTAAGTTTCAAACCGCCTATCCTCAAGCATATGGTTTACAAAAGAAAACCGAAGACGACTGGACCGCAGCCTACTTCTACCCATTTGTTAAGTCAAGAGATAAAGAGAGCGAATGGCATAAAGATTTTCAACTCAGCAATACAGCAACAAAGAACGCTTTATCCGTATCTCTAACAAAAGGAGAGAGCTACCTTTGGTGTGCATGCGGTAAAAGCAGCCAACAGCCTTTTTGTGATGGCTCCCATCACGGTAGTAAAGTCAAACCTGTAAAGTTTACCGCAAAAAGAACGGGTGAAGTACGCCTGTGCAATTGTAAAGCCACAAAAAAAGGTCCCTTTTGTGACGACACCCATCTTAATCTATAAACATGTCAAAGAAAGCGATTATTGTAGGAGCAAGCTCCGGAATTGGAAAAGCCCT
>JBELLO010000177.1:0-2953 GCA_042096495.1 Candidatus Arcticimaribacter sp. | reverse complement strand
GCTGAGTTTTTGGATTTCCTAGACACCAAAGCTTATGACATTCACTATATAGAGTTTGAGTTTACAAATGGATGGCATATTAAAGAAACTTCTAATGCTTTTATAGACTTTCACACAAATTCAATTCAGGAGCGTGATAGGCTTCAAAAAAAACTACTTGAAATTGGAGGGTAAATTCAAGCTTGAGTCATATGAATTAGCTAATTGTTGAGCATTTTTGGAGGAATTTTAGGGCTTTTAGAGATTGAATGAACAAAAGTTATTAACATCTCCATAAGTAGTTGATTTACAGAGTATTAAACCCAATAGTTGCTGACTCAATTGCATTAACCCCATTTTTTATGATTTTTTGAACTTTTTCAGAATACATGGTTGAAAACTATAAGTGAAAAAATTTGGAATAGGGGGCTTCTCCTTCTTAGCTTTACTGCTTCAGGATAAAAAATATATAATAACTATGGCTAAAAAAAATCCAAAACATAGACTCACAGAAGTGTTTAATACCACCTCCAAATTGAGAGGCTATGATGCAGCCACAATTAAGGTGAGCGGAAAAGTTGATTCTTTCATTAAGAATTATCCATTAGATCTATGGGATGAAATTCATACTCAGGGAAGCAAAATATCATTAGTGAGAGATACTTATGACAAATTGAAAGAGATTGTAAAACAAAAAGACCCTAAGAGAGTAATTGTTGCTGAGAAACTCTTTAAATTATACAAAGCCAAGAGAAAACTCAATAAAGAAATAAATTGTGAGCTAGATAAAGACATTAACAAACGTGATAATGACCTAATCAATAAAAATGATGGTAAAATATCAGAGATAGATAGGATAATTAAGAGATACTCTAACTATAAAAAGCTAAGCAGTAAATCAATTGATAGTCAAACCTCTTTGTCCTTAGAGGAAGAAGATAAAAAGTATTTACAGGAAGTCATCCTTAGAAAAATTAATGTTGAAATAAACAATAATGTCCTTGGCACAAGTAAAAGTAGGTTTAGGTCTCTAGGGAAAAGAGAAAAAGCAGATTAGAATTTGTCTCTCCAAAGAAGGTAAATTTTCTTAAGTTTACTAGGTGAACAAAAAGAGCTTATCAGAACGGGACATATGTTCTAAATTCATAAATCCATCCATTGAAAAAAGTGGTTGGAACATGCGTGATCAAGTAAGGGAAGAGGTTTCTTTTACAGATGGAAAAGTTATTGTACAAGGCCAGCTTCATACTAGAGGGAAAAGAAAGAGAGCTGATTATATTCTTTACTACAAGCCAAGTCAACCGTTAGCAATTATTGAAGCTAAAGACAACAATCACAACGTAGGTGATGGGATGCAGCAGGCATTAGAATATGCTGAAATTCTTGATATTCCTTTTGTATTTACATCAAATGGAGACAGCTTTATGTTCCATGACAAAACTGTGTCAGATGGAATTATTGAAAGAGAACTTTCTTTAGAAGAATTTCCAAGTCCTGAATCTCTATGGGAGAAGTATTTAAGCTATAAAAATGCTGACAGTCCTGACGTAAAGAAGGTTATTGAACAAGATTACTTTCAAGATGATAGTGGAATGTCACCTAGATACTATCAACAAATTGCCATTAACAGAACTGTTGAAGCAATAGCAAAGGGTCAAAACAGGCTTTTATTGGTTATGGCTACTGGTACAGGAAAAACATATACAGCCTTCAATATAATTTGGAGATTATGGAAGAGCCAGACAAAGAAAAGAATACTGTTCCTAGCTGATAGAAATGCTCTTCTAACCCAAACAAAAAATGGTGACTTCTCCCCTTTTGGAAATGACATCATGCACATTATTAAGCATAGAAAAATTGATAAATCATATCAAATTTACTTTGCATTATACCAAGGCTTGACTGGAAAAGAAGAACACCAAAACGCTTACAAAGAGTTTAGCAGAGATTTTTTTGATCTAGTTGTTATTGATGAGTGTCATAGAGGAAGTGCATCAGAAGCTTCTGCATGGAGAGAGGTTCTTGATTATTTCAGTAGTGCAACTCAAATAGGACTAACTGCTACTCCTAAAGAGACCAAAGACATTTCAAATATGGAGTATTTTGGAGAGCCAGTTTACACATATAGTCTTAAACAAGGAATTGAGGATGGGTTCTTAGCTCCATACAAGGTTGTTAGAATCTCCATGGACGTAGATGAAGGGTGGAGACCTCCTATAGGGTTAAAAGATAAATACGGAAATGAGGTTGAGGATAGGATCTATAATCTTAAAGATTATGACAGAACATTATCAATTGATGAAAGAACCCAAAAAGTAGCACAGAAGATCACAGAATACCTAAAAGCCACAGATAGATTTGCTAAAACAATTATCTTTTGTACAGATATTGACCATGCCAACCGTATGAGGCAGGCACTAATCAATGAAAATGCTGATCTAGCTTCTAAACACACCAATTACTGTGTTAAAATTACTGGTGATGATGAAGTTGGAAAGCAAGAACTAGACAATTTCACAGATGTTGAAGAAAGGTTTCCTGTTATTGCCACAACATCCAAAATGCTAACAACTGGTATTGATACTAAAATGGTGAAGTTTATTGTATTAGAGTCAAACATTGGTTCTATGACAGAGTTTAAACAGATCATTGGTAGAGGAACTAGAATTAGAGAGGCAGATGGAAAAGTCTTCTTTACTATTATGGATTTTAGAAAAGCAACAAACCTATTTGCTGACCCTGCCTTTGATGGAGATCCTGTCCAAATCTATGAGCCTAATGAAGATGAGCCAGTTACCCCTCCTGATGATCCAGTTGATGATGAGCCACCAAAAACTGGAAGTAGCCCAAATAGAAATAAGCCAGGAGGTGAAACTCATGTTCCTACTGATGATCCAGATGAAGTGAAAAAATACTATGTAAATAATGTTTCCGTTACCATTGCTAGTGAAAGAGTTCAGTACTATGGAAAAGA
>JBELLO010000176.1:0-2980 GCA_042096495.1 Candidatus Arcticimaribacter sp. | reverse complement strand
ACGTTAATAGATGAGTGTCCCATATCCTTTTGTAGCTTGATTATGCTACCTGTTCTTTTAGCTTGTCCTTTGTCAGTGCTGATCCATAAAGATCACGAATCCTTTCCACTGCAAACTCATATTCATTGAGGATTAGATTAAGCTTTCGATTGCGATCTCCTTGAGATCCCCTCATTGTTTTGGCTCTCCTGGTCTTTTTGTCCCAGTGTTCTGGTTTAATTGATCTGCCTGTGTTATATTTAAAGCGTGATTTTTCTCCTGAAAGATAGATCTCAAGTCTAATTGATGCAATTGGTCTGTTTGGATGATCTAAGAAAAAACTCATGTGGGTCGAGGTGTGGGTCGAATTATATGAGTAAAAGTAGGGAAAATGTGTTATATTGTTCCCATAAATAAACGATTTCCCCAATTATGACAATATGTCCCCAAAATGTCCGATTCCCTCCGACTCCACATTATAAATCCATTAACTATTGTACATCATATAGTTAGTGGATTTCCTATTTTATGTTTGTACAGTAATTGTACGGTAAACTGTTTTTTATTTCCAACCATAAGAGAAACTGTAAAAGTTTTATACAGATTTATTATTTTATGGAGAGACTGGGGTTTCTAGATTCATTTTTATGTGTCATAATCAACACACAGAATAGTATATAACCTAAACATTTTAAGCGAGAAATATTTCCCAAAGCTTGGCTACAATTGAAGTCAGCTGCAATCAGTTAGTAGGATTGGCTTAATGAGATAAATGCGTTAGTGTAAATAGAGAGACCTTTGTTTAGGGTCTCGTGATAATTTTAATTCGTAGATTTGAGGCTATGGTACCACAAAATATCGCCTTTCTTTTCGTTTTAGCTTTCTTTTTAATTGTGTTTCTTCAAAGTGGATTAGACAAAATCATTGACTACAAGGGTAACCTTACTTTTTTGAAGAGCCTTTTCAACGGCTTTTTTCCACCACCATTAATCTCAGTAGCATTGATTTCTGTTACAATTTTAGAATTAATTTCAGGCGTGTTATGCCTTGTTGGTATTGTCGATTTTATCTTGAATAGTAACAGTTATACAGGTTTTCTTGGACTTATTGTTGGATCACTTGCGTTGTTGGTCCTTTTATTTGGACAGCGGTTCTCTAAAAATTATGAAGGAGCCAAAACCATCGCCATTTATTTCATTTTAGCAATGATTGGCCTAGTGTTGGCCCAATAAAGTGTAAAACATTCTTTTTTAGAACTTAAGTCCAATTAGATAAATTCAATGTACTTTTAACAACTTTTCACTGTACTTTACTATTACAAATGGCCAAACTACCCAAAGAATATCGATTTTTAGATTTATCTGACTACGGTCGTACCCCTGGGCATTGGATTGCTAGTAAGCTACAGTTTACCCCTTTAACCGCAATTCATGTAACGACTCTTTTTGTAATAACTGGATTTATTGCGATTGGATGCTTGTTAAACGGATACATGATTACTGCCGCTTTTTTTTTACTCTTAAAATCTATTTTAGATGCGGCTGATGGGGAATTAGCACGTTTAAAAAAGACCCCTTCCTATGTTGGACGCTATTATGATTCAATCGCCGATCTACTGCTCAACTTTTGTTTCTTACTCAGCTTTTGGTACGTTACAGAGATTTCCATCATCTATATGCTATTCGCTTTCTTGGGGATTCAACTTCAAGGGACGCTTTACAATTACTATTATGTAATTTTACGCAATTCCGTACAAGGGGATTCAACCAGTCGTATTTTTGAAAACTCCACACCAAAGGCTTTCGCAGGCGAAAGTCAAGCCACCGTAAAGTTGTTTTATACTATTTATAATGTTTTGTATATCTGTTTTGATAAGTGCATTTATTACATGGATAGAAACGCAAGGTATAGCAAACCTTATCCCAAGTGGTTTATGACGCTCATTTCTTTGTATGGACTTGGTTTTCAGTTATTACTGATGGCACTGATGCTGGTCTTTGAGTTACAAAGTTTCGTCATTCCCTTCTTTATTGGCTACACGCTTTTAATACTGGTGTTTATTTGTATTCGGAAACTTATCCTTTAGATCGCAGCAATCATTAACAGACCCGTTGGTTGTGGCGAAGATACAGGCTACTTAATCGTTTACTTTTGAAGTTTCTTTTAAAACATCCGTCAAATAGGCTAAAGCCTTTGAGCCTTCTGCATCTAACAGTACACCACCTTTTGTTAAGGTCGCAATTTCTTGAGTAACGACTATATTCCGGTTTAGTTGACCACGCACTAACTCCTTTTTCACCTCTTTCACAATATCTTCTTTGCTTTTGTCTGAATTTAGGATATCGATTAAGTTATCGAAATGTTCTGCCTCTTTGTCAAGTCGGTGGCAAAGCGCAATTAGTCTTTTTGTAGTTGTATTCATAGATCAAAGATATAACCTTTAGGGGTTTATTTTTTGGAAGTTGGTGCAGTTATGCGTCCCAGTTCAATTTCCTACAATCGATCGCATTCATCTTTTTCAGAAATACGTCCAGAAATGATCGACTGGGAAAGAGCATTAGATCAAGGTAAGTGGTTTCATTGGACTGGAATCACCCCGGCCCTGTGTAAAGGAAGTTATGAAACCTTGAAAGAGGCGTTGATTTTAGCCAATAAAAAAGGGATGACCATATCTGCCGATCCTACCTACAGGAGTGGCTTGTGGAAATATGGTGAGGACCCAAAAAAGGTCTTGACCGAACTGATCGGTTATTCAACTATTTTCATCGGAGGGGTAAATGAGATCAATGAAGTTTTAGGAACGAACTACGATTTTTCAAACGAAGATTTTGTAGCTGCCAGTAAAGCCTTAATGGAAGCATTTCCATCGATAGAAAAAGTTTTTGATAAAGTTCGAACGGCCTTGAACGCTTCATGGCATAAAATTCGATCACGCATGTGGAACGGCATCGAGTTTAAAGAAACCGAAGATCTTGAAATTACCCATATTGTTGACCGAATT
>JBELLO010000175.1:0-2997 GCA_042096495.1 Candidatus Arcticimaribacter sp. | reverse complement strand
CCTCCCATGGCAGGATTACAGGACATCTGTGCAATATTCTGCAGGTTCATTGTAACCAACAAAGTTTTACTTCCCATATTGGCAGCAGAAGCTGCGGCTTCAGCGCCAGCATGACCACCTCCTACAACAATAACATCATATACATTATCAAACATACTTTCTTTGTTTCACGTGGAACATCTCTATGCAACGATTTTCTTGCTCTCTCATATTGGCTTTTTCTTCATCCGTGTGGTCATTTAGTCCTACACAATGTAAAAAACCGTGTGAAATGAGTCTAAGGAATTCATTTTCAGTCGTTTCATGATTTATTTTAGCGTTTTCGAGCATACGGTCTATAGAAATATATATCTCGGCCTCAATAACAGCATCATCGCTGTATGAAAAAGTAATGATATCCGTATGCGTGTCATGTTTCAGATAATCTTGGTTCATTTTAAGGAGACTCTTCTCATCTACAAAATTAAAAAGAAGTTGAGTTATTGAAACATTAAACTCAATAGCAAGAGTGTTAAGCCAACTAGTTAAATCGGATTGGTTTAGAGATAGCTTTGGTATGTCATTGAAATAAATCATAAACTGATGCAAATATAGCCAAACTAGAAGTATGCAGAAGTGAGGTATAGCATGTATCTTTGCAGAAAATATATTTGATGGAAAGAGTACGATTTGCACCTAGTCCAACTGGGCCACTACATATCGGTGGTTTGAGAACTGCACTGTTTAATTATTTGTATGCTAGAAAGCATAATGGGGTGTTTATCCTTAGGGTAGAAGATACTGATCAAAATAGGAAAGTGGAGGGAAGTGAGGCATATATTCATCAAAGCTTAGCCTGGTGTAATATAACTCCCGATGAAGATCCTATCAAAGGAGGCGAATATGGACCATATCGCCAGAGCGAGCGAAAGGCAATCTATGCTGATTATATCAAAAAGTTGATTGATAATGGCAAGGCCTATTATGCATTTGATTCTAATGAAGAACTTGCAAAAGCACGTGAGGAAGCAGAGAAGGAAAAAGGTGCGTTTAAATATAGTGCTGAGAATAGGAGGACGTTTAAAAATAGTTTGGTTATACCTAAAGAAGAAACAGAAAATTTAATACAAGGGGGCAATTATGTTGTGCGACTTAAGGTAGACAGTGATGTCGATATTGTAACATCAGACTTGGTAAGAGGTACCGTAAGAGTCAACTCAAATGAATTAGAAGATAAAATTCTAATGAAGAAAGATGGGATGCCTACCTATCACTTTGCCAATGTGGTCGATGATCATTTAATGAAAATTACAACGGTAATTCGTGGGGAAGAGTGGTTACCGTCCTTGCCAATCCATCAGTTGTTATATGATGCTTTTGGATGGGATGCGCCCAAATTCATGCATCTACCTCTAATTCTAAACCCTTCAGGAAAAGGGAAATTGAGTAAACGTGATGGCGATAAAAATGGTTACCCTGTCTTTCCTATAGCTTGGAACGAATCTACGGGATATAAAGAAAATGGGTTTTTACCAGAAGCACATCTCAATTATATCGCACAGCTAGGATGGAGTTTAGGAGAAAAAGAAATCATGACGTTAAAAGAAATGGGAAGAGCATTTGAGGTAAAAGCAATTCAAAAAGGAGGAGCGCGCTTTGATTATGAAAAAGCAAAATGGGTCAATCAACAGCACTTATCCTCTTTTGGCGAAGCCAAATTAATAGAGACTTGTCCCCATTATTTTGAAGAACTGAAAGAAGCAGTGGGAGATAAATTGATCGACGCTGTTGGTTTAATCAAAGAACGGCTTGTATTATTAAATGATGTCGTAGCAGAAAGCGATTGCTTTATCAACGACCCAGTAGAATATGACACTAAATCAATAAAACGTATTGCTAAAATTGATCTTGCGAAAGTTGGGACTCTGCTAAAAAAAGGGATTCATGAAAATGAAATAAGCGAACTAAAAGACTTTATGCAGAAGTGTGGTGAGGAAAATGAGATAGGTATGGGTGCCTTTATGCAGGTACTACGGGTCGCAGTTGTTGGCTCGCTATCTGGCCCTAATTTAATCCCCTTGTTGACAATTCTAGGAAAAGATGTAACTTTAAGAAGATTAGAACGACTAATTAGTGAACAATCTTAAAACATTACCCAAATGAGTATTACTTCGTATATCCTAATATTTTTCTTAGTCCTTATCATTTTGTCTGGACTATTTATCGTCAAACAACAGACCTCTGCGATAATAGAACGCTTTGGTAGATTCTTAGCAATCCGTCAATCTGGACTGCATATTAAAATTCCACTGATTGATCGTGTCGCTGGGAGAATGAGTTTAAAAATTTTGCAATTAGATGTGATTGTAGAAACAAAAACGAAAGATGATGTTTTCGTTAAACTAAAGGTTTCTGTGCAGTATAAAGTATTAGCAGATAAAGTTTATGATGCTTTCTATAAGTTAGATTATCCGCAAGACCAAATCACCTCTTATGTCTTTGATGTGGTTAGGGCAGAGGTTCCCAAAATGAAATTGGACGATGTCTTTGAAAAGAAAGATGATATCGCCAATGCCGTTAAGAGAGAATTAAATGATGCTATGATCAATTATGGGTATGATATTATCAAAGCATTAGTAACAGACATTGATCCTGACCAACAAGTGAAGGAAGCAATGAATCGTATAAATGCCGCAGAGCGCGAAAAAGTTGCGGCACAATATGAAGGAGACGCTGCGCGTATCCTAATCGTTGAAAAGGCAAAGGCTGAAGCTGAAAGCAAAAGATTACAGGGACAAGGGATCGCGGATCAAAGAAGAGAAATCGCAAGAGGTCTTGAGGAATCTGTAGACGTCTTAAACGGAGTTGGTATCAACTCGCAAGAAGCCTCTGCGTTGATTGTTGTAACGCAACATTATGACACACTTCAATCCATAGGAGAAGAAACAAATAGTAATCTTATTTTACTCCCTAATTCTCCTCAAGCGGGAAGTGATATGCTGAATAATATGGTGGCTT
>JBELLO010000174.1:0-3010 GCA_042096495.1 Candidatus Arcticimaribacter sp. | reverse complement strand
ATGCAGGGCAAGTGGTAAACTAACGATTTGTTCTTTGTCAAAAGAAGTATTGGGTTGATTCAAATGCTTAATTGTAAATCCCGCAAAGAACAAGTCTGAATGAACGATAAATGAAGCCTCTAAATCTGCATAGTTTACACGTCCAACTATTTCTGCTAAAGGGTCATCTGTCTCTGAAGAGATAAATCCTGTGGTGCGATTAATTTGATCTTCGAAGACCAGACTGGGCAATCTAGTGGTCAAATTTCTAAATCCCAAGGTGATTGCTGGTAAAAAATAAGTGTGCTGATCAACTTGAATTTTATAGACAAAGCTAAGTCTTCCCAAAGTTGAATTAAGATCGACATTTTGCACTTTATATGAGTTTACATCAAATCCTAAAGAGAGGTATCTGTAACCCCTCCTGTAACGCTAATGATATTTAGCAAGCTTCCTTCACACACAAATTGATTTGTTGTAGCTAAGGTACCACCTGGATATGAATCTGCCTCTGAAGGTAAATTAAGGGTTAATATTTCAAATTGATCTGAAATATAGGGGGATAATGCTATGGTTCCTGCATTAGTATAATCAAAAATTTCAGCATAAAAAATATCACCATCCATATAGGTTTCATTAGAACTTTCGCTTGCTGATAAAGGATACAGTACTATATCACCATCTGGAGAATTAAATTGAATCGTTTGTGAGACAGTACCTCTAATACGATAAAACACAAAACCAGTATTACTCCCGCCAATTGCTGTTGCAGTAACAGTTAAAGATTCTCCACTGCAAAGGGAAATGACATTATTATCTCCATGAGAGGTTTAAAGATAATTGAGTTGAGACCAGACTTTGCTGGACATACTAGTGCACAATAATGCACCCATGAGTAAAAGAAGTTTGGGGAACTTCATAAGTAGGTTGTTTTAAGTTATGGTTTTATAAAAGTATAGAAAAAATATAACTTTTTATATACTATATATAAATCAATAACGTAAAATAAATAAAAATATTGGGTAAGCTACTATATTAATAATAGTTATCTGTCTGTAAACGATTGTATTGCCCGCGACGATTACGGCGGTAAATACTAAAGTCAAAGGTTACAAACAACTCAAAGATACTAGGCGAGAAGACCGCACCAGGGGATTGGAAAGGGAAATTGTAAAGTATTCCGAAATCAAAATTCTCTACCGCTAAACCAATGGATACCCCTACATTATTTAGTGCAAAAGTATTTAAAGAAGCTGCTTGCTGGCTTAATCCAACAGAAAATTCTCCTAATTGAAAATCTTGCGATAAATAAATTAAGACCGCATCGCCAAATTTGGTAAAAGAACCATAGGTATACAAATAAGAATAACGCGGTAAATAACGTCTCTCATATGGATTTAGATCAAACTCATAGGCCCCCTGTAAAGAGATTTGAATGGGTTTTTCAAACGGTACTTCTTTATTATAAGACGTATTAGGCTTGTTTAAATGCTTTAAGGTTAAACCGGCCATAAATCGATCAGAATGCAGGATAAAGGATGCTCCTAAATCTAAATAATTCACATTGCTAATCACCGGGGCTAACGGGTCGATCGATTCTGTATTAATAAACCCAGTAGCGGTATTGAGCTGATCCTCAAAAATTAAATTCTCTGGATTGACCGATTGACTCCCAAACCCAATAGTCACTGCAGGAAGAAAATATAAATCATTATCAAACTGAAGCTTATAGACATAAGACAGATTTGCCAGGTTAATCGTTAAACCTGTATTTTGAATTTTAAATGAATTAACATCAACTCCTAAACTAAAATCAAGATTATCAAAAGATAGCGCCCCAAAAACGTATTTGTTGTCCATCTTATCAAACTCGTTGAGCTTCATTTGATTGTAGAGTACCCCTGTTTTATTAAGGCTATTAAAGCCAAAATAACTCGGGTTCGTTTTCTGCATAAACTTAGAGTGATTGACGATATATTCATCTTGTGAAAACCCTAAAGTGCACAGCATTAAAAACAATGCTGTAACAATCGTGTATGTTTTATTGAATCTATGCATTAGTTAATCACAATAAAGGTTCCACTCTTCTCTACTTCTGTCTCACCATCTAACAGTATACCATATGCAGTATAGATATAGTATGGGGAGAACGGCGCTAAGCTTCCATCCCATCCAGTAATTGAAATTCCCTGGATATTGTTAAGGTCTGCTTCTTCTACATATTCGTTGTATACAACGTTACCTCTGTAATCATACACCGTGAAGGTCATGTTACTAAATCCACTAAACAATGGTCTAAAGTTGTCATTGACTAAGTCATTATTTGGTGTAAATACGTTTGGCACTAAAATGTTGTATCCTTTTCCTACAGAAATCGGCTGCGTAATTTCTTCAGAACAACCCACATCGTTGTAGATACGCATGGTCGCAAAGTAAGTACCAGAGATACCATAGGTATGTCGAACTGGAATAATACTATCGATTAATGTAGGCACATCTACTGCAGGTGTATTGTCACCAAAGATCCACTCTGAACGCACATAAGGATCAGTAGAGGTGTTTTCGAAAGTAATTTCTTCTCTCGCTAAAATGACACTTGAAGCCTCAAAGTTTGGCGATGTATAAGAGAAGTTAGGTTCTCCAATACCTCTATTTATATCTGTTGTAATCCAGCATCCTTCTTCGTTGACAATTCTAAATTCTGCCTCGTCTACTGCATTAACAATTGCGACAGACCAAGAGCGATCACTTAAACGAACCACATCAGAATTTGGAATTAAGATATCGTTATAGTAGAAACTTAAATTACTATTGTTATTGTCAAATATGTCTACTAACAATCTACCCTGCTGACCTGTACATAAGTCTTCGTCTACATAGGGTCCATCCATGATATAGAGTTCTCTATTTGGTGAAACCTGAATAATTTCTTCGTAGAAAGTATACTGGTTAGGACCAGGACATCCTGTATCGGCTAGAGAAACAATTTGCATTTTATAGTTTCCTGGCAATAGATCTTGTAATGAAGTAC
>JBELLO010000173.1:0-3018 GCA_042096495.1 Candidatus Arcticimaribacter sp. | reverse complement strand
CTTTTAAAACCCACTTTGGGATTTCGTTTCACCGAGAAAAACCGGCTTATCGCGGCGGCTACTATCTGCATATTAAACCCGGAGATAACTTTGTCGCTACGGGCTTTTGGAATCCCTCCAAAGAGGACCTTTTTCGCATTCGTAAAGAGATGGAAATCGACGGAGACGAGTTTAGGGAGATCATGGGAAAACCCGCTTTTAAAAAAGTATGGGGGAGCCTAGAAGGGGAGGAAGTGAAAACCGCTCCCAAAGGCTTTTCAAAAGAAGATCCCAACATTGACCTGATTCGCAAAAAGGCCTATCTCTTTATCAAGAAATACAGTGATAAAGAAGTCTTAGCGCCAGGTTTTATGGCGCAAGTCAACAGCGACTTTAAGGCCATAAGACCCTATTTTGATTATATGAGTAGTGTATTAACTACTGATCTAAACGGGGAATCCCTGCTTTAAGCTAGCTGACTTTTGCGACGGCTGCAGGCGGAGCATCAAAGAGTTGGACTTGGTCTTTTAAACGCTCGATGACCATATTCATCATGCGTTTGTTTAAGGCCGAAGAATTACAGCTGTAGAGGCGGTATTCTGCAACGGTAAATTGACCGATGATCATCCCCTTGACAGAATTGCGGAACTTTTGGTCTTTGATCAAACTGCTTTCGATATAGGCCAGCTTTTTTTCTAAACCTAAGTCGTAAAACACCCCCTTGCGCTTTTCGATGTATTGATGAAAGACTTCAATAAATAAAGGGTTTTGCAATTTTAAAATAGGGCGGAGGGTCTCGTTTTGAAAACGTTCCTCTTGGCCCATAGTGGCGAACTGTTGGGTTTTCTTGATCTCTGGTCGAATGCGACGTAAATCATTGGGTCGATCGTTCATGGTTAGTGTTTTATCCTAAGTTAGGGGCTTTTCTGCTTAAAACTACTGAAGGGGAGGAGAGATTGTTCACAGGGTTTTTAACAGCTTAATGCGCTTATACACTACTTGAACATGCTTTTAAAAGGAAATAAATCGCAATAACCAAAAGCACAAAAGTATGAAGCGCATTAGAGCAGGATTTTTCTGGGTTCTTTCCAAAAAGATAAAAGCCCATCCAGATTACACAGAGGATCCAAAAAACGTTTTCTAATAAGACCATAGGTTTGATTTAGGGAATTTCAAAGTACAATTTTTATTATTCCTTTCTCGCTAAAATGATCCCTTAAATAATTTAAAATCTCTTCAAACCGCCGTATTGCTTCAGTAGACCAGATCACTCTCATAATCTTAAATTTGGGTTTTACTAATATACAAAACTTATTCCGGTTACCCTATAATTAACATTATGTAAAATAGATAATTCTATTTGCACTATTCCCACCCTTATTCCTTATAATTTTTATATTTGACTAACAATAAATAACATGAACAAATGAAAAAAGTATTTGCTGCCCTAGGTATTATCCTACTCCTCGTTATTGGTTATATGGTTTATGGAACCTTTATCAATCCAAAAAGTCCTAAAGGTGTTGCCACCTATGAAAAAGACGATTTAAAAATCGAAGTGGTCTATCACCGTCCTTATAAACGGGATCGTTTAATTTTTGGCTCCGCCGAAGATCAAGCCCTAGTTCCTTATGGACAATATTGGCGTTTAGGCGCAAATGCTGCGACCACATTTGAAACGTCACAAGAAATTGCCTTTGCAGGAAGAACATTAGCGGCGGGTAAATACCGTCTCTATGCTGTTCCAGAAGCTGATCATTGGGTCGTTGCTTTAAACGAAGAAGCAGGAAAATTTGGCTATAGCGAGCCAGATTATGACAAAGATATCATGCGGGTCAATGTTACTTCTGGAAAATTATTAACGCCAGTTGATCCATTTACCATTGACATCGTCGAAGACGGCGAAAACCTTACCCTTAGTATGCGTTGGGAAACGACTTCTGTGGCAATTCCGTTAAACTAAATGCAGTTTTTTTCCTTGAAGAATTTCTTAAAAGCCTTCCTATTCATTGTTGTTATAGGCGGGTTTACCTATTATGTAGTAGGGAAAATTCAGTACCGTCAAAACATTATGAGTTTTGAGGAGTATAACCCCCCTTCTACCCTTGTCGTTCCAGAAAATCTCGTTACTAGGGCAAAATTTCCCTTTGTAGATATTCACAGTCATCAATTTGATATGCCCATTAGGGATTTAAGTGATTTAACCGCAGAGATGGACAGCCTAAACATGGCTTTTATGGTCAATCTAAGTGGGTTTAGAGGAATGTATTTAGCGAAATGCTTAAAGAATGTAAAAGAAAACGCTCCTAACCGCTTTGGGTTGTTTGTCAATCTCGATTGGGAAAAAATTGACGAAGCAAATTTTGCGGCTAACAATCTCGAAATTCTGCGTCAGGCAAAACGAGACGGTGCGATCGGACTAAAAGTCTATAAAGGCTTAGGCTTAACCGATACCGATAAAGACGGCAAGCGAATTGCTGTTGACGATCCCCGTTTAGACCCCATTTGGGCAGAATGTGGCCGTTTAGGCTTCCCGGTCTTGATTCATTCGGCAGAGCCTCCCTCTTTCTGGTTGCCAAAAGATAAAAACAACGAGCGTTGGTTAGAGCTTAAGCAAAAGCCCAGTCGTTATCGCGATCCCGCGAAAGTGCCCTCTTTTGAATCCATTATTGCAGAACAACACCATATTTTTGAAAAGCATCCCGGTACAACCTTTATCAATGCACATTTAGGTTGGATGGGGAACAATTTAGATGCGTTAGGAGCGCATTTAGACCGCTACCCTAATGTGGTGACAGAAATTGGGGCTGTCCTAGCAGAATTAGGCCGTCAACCCCGTAGAGCACGTCAATTCTTAATCGACTACCAGGATCGTGTGCTTTTTGGCAAGGACACTTATAATGTTAAAGAATATTATACTTACTTCCGGGTTTTAGAAACCCAAGACGAGTATTTTGATTACTACCGTAAACGCCATGCCTTCTGGAAGATGTACGGTTTAGGCTTGCCTGATGATGTCTTGCAAAAATTGTATTATAA
>JBELLO010000172.1:0-3020 GCA_042096495.1 Candidatus Arcticimaribacter sp. | reverse complement strand
TTATTTAATCGTGTTGTCCATCGTCAAACACTTCGATGGTTACATCTTTTTCAACTAAGTCAGTAAATTTACCGTTGTAGCGAGTCGCTTTTACTAAGTGGTTATCAATCCAGTGATAGTTTCCACCACGGGGTTTCCCCATTAAAAGACTGTGGTATTTGAACCCATTTTCTTTTAACCAAGTTTCAGTTACATCTCTATGACTTTCAACACGTGAGGTAAAGAAACAGATTAAATGACCTTGATCATACCACCCATTAAGCGTTTCTAAAGCATCTGGATAAAGTTGCGCTGTTGCCATACGCTCTGGCTCTTCGTTAGGAATATCGTCGCAAATAGTTCCATCGATATCAATAAGGTAATTTTTAATCCCCTCTGGCAATACCGGGCTTACTTCTTCTCCGTCTTCAACTTTTTTGTGTAAATAGCTTTCAGCTTCTTCTTTATGCATTATGATAGTGTTGTGGTTTATAATTCTTGTGCCCAATTGGCTCTGTCTTGTTGATTGAAGGGCCATGGTGCCCCGTTGTTTTCAATATTGCTCATCATATTGTTTAAATCTGTGGGAGCAGCAGATTCTTCCATCACTAGGTATTGTCTCATTTCCATGATGATTGAAAGTGGATCGATATCGACTGGACAAGCTTCTACGCAGGCATTACAAGAGGTACAGGCCCACAGTTCTTCATGTGTGATGTAATCGCCTAGTAATTGTTTTCCATCGTCTACAAATTGTCCTTTGTTCTTTTCTATGTTGTCCCCTACTTCGGTCAAACGATCTCTTGTGTCCATCATGACTTTACGGGGAGACAATTTCTTTCCTGTTTGATTAGCCGGGCATTCGCTTGTACAACGTCCACACTCTGTACAAGTATAAGCGTTTAACAATTGAACTTGATTCAGGTCCATCACATCTGATGCCCCAAATTTTTCTACTTCAGCACCATCATCTGTTGCAGCATATGGATCAGCACTGGGGTCCATCATCAACTGTACTTCTGCAGTGACATTAGCGTTGTTGTTAAACTGTCCTTTTGGTCTTAAATCGGCAAAGAATGTATTCGGGAATGCCAAAAGTATATGCAGGTGTTTTGAATAATAGAGATAGTTCAAAAAGAAGAAAATCCCAACAATATGCATCCACCATGCAGTCCTCTCAATCATAATGATGGAGGATAAATCACTGCCTTCAAACAAAGGGGCAATAAACTGACTTACTGGGAATGATCCCGCTTGTGCATAATGCGGTGCGTCTGGATAATAGGTTTGAATCGCTAAATCTGCGCCATTCATGGTTAAAAATAGTCCCATTAAGACCACCTCGAAATACAAGATTAAATCGGCATCTAACTTTGGCCAGCCTTTCATCTCATCTTTCCAAAAGCGTTGAATTCGTATCACATTTCTTCTACACCAAAAAATGATCACGGCGATGAGTACCAAAGCAGCACAAACCTCAAAACTTGCAATTAGGACATTGTAAAAGTCCCCTAAAAAGGGAGCAAAAATCCTGTGTGTTCCCGCGATACCGTCGACCACGATCTCTAATAATTCGATATTGATCAGAATAAACCCTACATAGACGACCACGTGAAGAATCCCAGCAATGGGTCTTTTGACCATTTTAGATTGCCCTAAGGCAATTCTTGCCATATTCCACCAGCGTTCACTAGAACGATCTGTTCTATCGATCGATTTCCCCAAATAAATATTACGCTTAATTCTACCGACATTTCTAGCAAAAAAACCGCCCGCAGTAAGGAGCAATAGCGTGAAAATAATATTAGGTAAAAAATCTAGTAGCATTTATTTATTCTTTTGATCTTGATAAGGTTCCTCTTTCTTTCCAAATAGGGAAAAGTGAACATAACGCTTTGGATGTTCTTTAAGGTCTTTGATTAATAATTCAATTTCTTTGGTACTGGCTTCAATGTTGTTGTAGAGCTTTTCGTCTTTTAACAGTTTCCCCATTGAGCCGTTACCTTGTTCTAAATCAGACAATAAAACATTGAGACGGTCAAGGGTAGTTTCAAAAGACTGGATGCTTTGCTTGATATTAGACTGCGCTAAAGAGTCAGACAACTGATTGACATTCTTGCTTATAGCAGCAACATTGTCAAGAGTAGTATTGAGATTTCCTTTTTGCTTCGTCAATAAATCGTCTAAAGAAGCTGCGACTGCATTGATGTTTTTGACTGTCTGAGACAATTCTGTTAAAGTACCTGATAAATTATTTCTTCCCTCTTTATTGAGTACTTCATTAACACCGATAAAGAGAGAGTCTGCGTTGGCTAAAACGCTTTCTAATTTTTGCTGAAGGGGGGCAATCTGCTGGTTGACTACATCTGTAAGACCAGGTTTAATGGTCGCCCTAAGTGTGTCACCGTCTTTAAGTTTAGCTGCGTTGTCATATAGGGGAATAATGGCAATTGACTTCCCACCGATTAAACCCGCCTCGTATAATTCTGCAGCACTATTTTTTGAAAAAGAGACGTCTTTTCGCAAGGTGAAGGAAACTAATATTTTTGCTGAATTAGGAAGAAAATCTATGCTTGCTACTTTTCCTACTGCAAGACCATTAATGGTCACTTTTGTTCCGATTTGTAAGCCTTCTACATTCTCATAAACAGCATAATGAGTGTTTTCACTTTTAAACAGAGAAGTACCGTTTAAAAAATTAAACCCGATAAGGAATAAGAAAATACCGCCAAAGATGATCAATGCGGCTTTTATTTCATTTGATAGCTTCAATGCATAGCGTTTAGGTTGACTCAAAACTAAGCATAATTTCTCTTTTAGCCTTATTTATTTAGGTGAGATTGCGTCAGAAATATTGATTTTTACTCCATCCTTGAAGGCAACTAAAAAAGCGTGCTCATATCCTGCTTTTATCGCTTTTTGTTTTAACCTTTCTGCCGCTTTATATTGCTTAGTTTCGCCATAAAAATAACGGTATAAGCTGCCACTTTTTTGACGGCTTAATTCTTTTAAACCCTTAAAGTTTGCCTTTGTTAGTGCCA
>JBELLO010000171.1:0-3040 GCA_042096495.1 Candidatus Arcticimaribacter sp. | reverse complement strand
GAATAATCATTTGATCAAATGGACCCTCTGCTAGTTGGGCATGTACCACTATTGTCGAGAATAAGAATATTGCAAATAATACGCGATTGTTTTTCATTTTCTTTTGTTGTTTAGCTAAAACTATAAAAAAAAAAGACGACACAAATTCACAATGTATAAGTTAACAGTTGGCATGATTTATGTCAAATATTTATTTACTATTTTTATAAATATTTGTATTTGTGTATATGGTAAAGAATTTTACTATTAAGAGTTACCTTTTTTATAGTTTACTACTCTGTTTTATTAGTAGTATTTTGTATGCTCAAAATGATATCGACAATCCTGTACTTTCTGAATTCTCTATCTCTCCTTCTCAGGTTGATATTAGTTCTGGGGGAGTAACTGTTACTGCCTTCATTAGAGCTTCTGATACCTCTGGAATAACAACACCCACCGATGGACCCCAAGTTTTTAGCACCAGTATTATTGGGAACTATATTCATTTTTCTTCTTGGACACTTGCACAAGGTGATCGCTTTAACGGAGTTTATCAAGCTACTGCATTTATTGACCCTACAAAAGTACCCACAGGAGATTTTAGTGTTAGTGAAGAAAGAAGTACTATACAAGATCCAAGCGGATTATGGGCAGAGGGGGTTGATAACATAACCCTTATTGTGAGCAATACTTCTGATGTTGACTTTGATAAACCTGTACTTTCTGAATTCTCTGTCTCTCCTTCTCAGGTTGATATTAGTTCTGGGGGAGTAACTGTTACTGCCTCCATTAGAGCTTCTGACACCTCTGGAATAACAACACCCACCAATGGACCCCAAGTTTTTAGCACCAGCATTATTGGGAACTATATTCATTTTTCTTCTTGGACACTTGCACAAGGTGATCGCTTTAACGGAGTTTATCAAGCTACTGCATTTATTGACCCTACAAAAGTACCCACAGGAGATTTTAGTGTTAGTGAAGAAAGAAGTACTATACAAGATCCAAGCGGATTATGGGCAGAGGGGGTTGATAATATAACCCTTTCAATCATTAATTACTACGGCACCCAGGCACCAGCTAATGGAGATGGAACCGCAGAAAATCCTTACCAAATTCAAACATTTGGAGATTTGTGGTGGATGGGGCAAGACGAAGCACGCTGGGATAAACACTACATTCAAACAGCAGATATCGATGCGTCAAATTCTGCGAACCTCAATGCAGGAGCAGGATGGAATCCCATAGGGGATTCGATTAGTTCCTCCTTTAAAGGAGTTTATGACGGTCAAGGATACAGCATTGATAATTTAACCATCAATCGTCCTACAGAAGATAATGTAGGCCTATGGGGATATATTTATAATGGTACGGTCAAAAATTTACGTTTTAACAACGGAAATGTTAAAGGAAAAGAAGCTGTTGGGATAGGAATAGGAAAAACATATTCGGCTAGCCTCTCAAATCTTCACGCTGCAGGAAGCGTGAATGGAGATGACAGTGTAGGAGGCCTTATCGGACATTTATACAATAACTCAACGCTAAGTTTCTCTTCTTTTGAGGGTAGTGTTACCGGTAATACAGGAAATACGTCAGATTATCTAGCCACTGGAGGATTAGTAGGGGAAAGCGAATACAAATCGACTGTCTCAACTTCTTGGAGTACTGGAAGCGTAAGCGGGAATTATGCTGTAGGAGGTTTAGTAGGAAAAAACGCTTATGGCAGCATCTTCAATAGTTATTCTAGGGCGAGTGTTACTGCTGCCGAAAGAATAGCAGGGGGATTAATCGGTTGGAATCAAACTGACAGTGATGTAAATGGACCTGTGAACAATTACAGTACCGGGACAGTGAGCAACACCTCTGCTTCGAATGACCTTGGGGGCTTAATTGGTTATCAGGGTAGTTGTTCCAGTTGTTCTGACGAAGGAAGTGGGAATTTTTGGGATACATCAACCAGTGGTCAAAGCAATGATCAAGCGCCTAATAGTGTTAGTAATGGTTTAACAGGCCCTTCGGCCAAAGAAGTATCGAGTTACACCAACTGGGATTTTGATACCACTTGGTTAAAGACAGGGAATCTAAACAACGCTTATCCAGCGTTAAGAGGAAATAATGAAATAGACCTTCAAGATATCCGCTTTGATTACAGCTCAAGTCAGTTGTTTATTGAATTAACCACTCCTATTTACGAAACTGGGGAAGACGCCCCAACAACCAACGATTTTGTTTTCAGTTTAGAAGACCCCAATAGTTCTGTAACAGGATCTACGGCATCACTAGTGAGTTCTTCTGCAATAGATTTGACCATTTCTTCAGACAAAAAAACAATCAGCTTTACAGTTTCAATCACGGGAACTTTTGATGGAGACGAAGAATTAAAAATTACACCAACAGAAGAAGAGGAAGAGGATATTTATCTCAGTTATTATTTTACACAAGATAATATTCCCCCTAGCCTTCTAGCGCTAACAAGCAATGCCACAAACAACAGCGTTCAAGTTTCTGATACGGTGATTATCACAGCAAACTTTTCAGAGTCAATCGTAAGTACCCCTAGTTTGATTTTGTCAACTATCCCAGAAACTATTGTTGAAATGCTCCCCACTGCTTATGGAGTAGAAGCATTGAATCAATTTAATTCAACCAGCGGTTCTGGGGCAGGTAGTGCAGATCAATGGCAATCTTTTACGGTAAGTGAAACAGGTCAATTATCTAAAGTCGCTTGGAAAATGGCGAATCCTGTAACCAATGGAGCACCTCAACCAATTTCAATAAAAGTTTATCGCGGAGAAGGAACTTCTGGTACACTTGTCGCAGAAAGTCAAGGTCTTTTTACCCCTGCCTATAATGATGAAAACGGGAATTATATCTCTGGAGAATACATCTACTTTGACCTTACTGCTGCTGATGTCACTGTTACAGCAAATGAAACCCTTAGTCTTCGTCTTACCCTTACTGATGGAAATCAAGATGTAGGCTTTCTAGATTTAAGCACAAGTAATCCATATGCTGGTGGGCGTGCGAGTAATGATACCAGCTGGGATTATATCTTTAAAAC
>JBELLO010000170.1:0-3040 GCA_042096495.1 Candidatus Arcticimaribacter sp. | reverse complement strand
ATTAGAAGGGTGATGAACAACCAGTATAAGCCTAGGTTTTCAATAGGAGCAGCAAGATTGTCTCCAACAATATTTCCCTGTTGAATCATATAGACCATTACTACAGCCATGGCACCAGTTGCACCAGAAATCATCCCAGGACGCCCACCAAAGACTGCCGTGACTAAACCCATCATAAAGGCACCATAGAGTCCTACTAGTGGATCAATTCCAGCAATAAAAGCAAAAGCTACTGCTTCTGGAACCAATGCTAAGGCAACGGTTAGACCAGATAAAATGTCATTTTTTGGATTCAGGGAGAGGCGGGAAAGTAGTGTTTTCAATACGTTGGTTTAAGAAGCTGCAAAGGTAAACTTTCTAAACCTTAAACCGCATAAAAACATCACTTTATAATGTCTCGCCTTCGGGTTTAGCGGGGGGATAGTTGGCTAAAATTTCGCCAACAAAGTTTTGAATGCGCTCATCGCGGTTTTTACTGTATTCGGTAATGCCGCCATAGCCTTTCCCTTGCCAAACGAGAAGTTTTGTTTTTGCATCAATGATATCGATAAATAATTCTCCTCTTGTATGGGTGGTAACATTAGTGTTGTTTGCCCCCCAGAACCAGGGATTCCATCCCCAGCCCCAGCCCCAACCCCAGCCAGCGTTGTTGAAGTTATTGACCGTTACGCGATCGGTGGCTTTAACGGCGATATTGATGAGCAAGTCAGGATTTTCTGATAATTGAAGTTCTTTGCCTTTCATTTGTGCTTCTATGGCTGTGAGAATTCTTCTTTTGTCTAAATCAGAAATTTCGACTTCTTCTATGCCCGGTTTAAAAAACGCATAAGTTTTGTATTGATCAAAATCCACGGTAGAATCGTGATCTGCAAATACACGTATAGAAGAACAGTTGATACTTACAATTGCCAGTAGAAATAGAAAAATGCGTTTCATGTTTTTTTATTTTATGGTGAGTAGGTATATATCAAATTTAATGCCTTTTTTTTGATTGATTAAACCCAAAGGGGCAATGCCGGCATCCACTTTCACAACAATAGCCTCTTTTTAGATGAAATTGTTCGGTAAAAACCTTGTAACCTTCTGGCGATAAATAATAATCCCCTTCTTCTAATTTTTGATCCCCCAGCATAATCTTTCTTTTTCCTTAAGTAGTTTAAATAATGTACATTAGCGACAACTAAAGTTATGAGTTGGATTGCTACGCACCTTGTTCAAAATGAATTTATTACACAAATAAACGGCATTTCCATTACAATTAAAAGAGAAGATAAACTTCATCCTCTTGTTTCTGGAAATAAGTTTCGTAAACTCAAATATAATTTTGCCCACTACAAAACGATCAATGCAAGTGGCGTTGCTACTTTTGGCGGAGCCTTTTCAAATCATTTAGCGGCAACGGCTGCCGCCGGAAAATTAGCTGCTCTACCCACCATGGGCTTTGTTCGAGGCGAAGAACTCGCCAAAAAAACACGCAATCCCACCTTGGCCTTTTGCGAAGCTCAAGGCATGAAGTTAACCTTTTTAAGCCGTGGGGAATATCAACAAAAGGAAGAGGCAGCAATTGTTCAACACCTTATCCAAGAAAACAATTACGAACTATTAGCCGAAGGGGGAACAAACGCCCTTGCGATAAAAGGCTGTGAAGAAATTCTTCTCCCAGAAGATAGTGTGTTCGATACCATAGCTGTGGCCATGGGCACTGGAGGGACTTTTATGGGGTTACTCAATAGCTGTTTCCCGCAACAACACCTTTTGGGCTTTGATGTGGTGAAGGATCAAAAGGTACAAAAGTGGGTTACTGAAACAGCAGCAGCGCATAAGAATTATACCCTTCTTGATGTCCCAGATGCAGGAGCTTATGGCAAGGCCTCGAACGAATTAATTGTCTTTATCAATGCTTTTTATGAAGAGCACAAAATTCTTCTTGATCCAATCTATACTGGAAAGCTGCTTTTTGGTATTTTTGCTCTAATTAAACAGGATAAATGGCGTTGGGGAAAAAACATTTTGGTCATTCATACGGGAGGAATTCAGGGTATAGCAGGCTTCAATCAGCAACAAGAATTAAAAGGGAAACCCTTAATCAACTGGGACGTTTAAGTTTTTTGGCGATTAGCCTACTTATATTGAGCAGTTGTAAGGTGACTAAAAGTGTGCGCAATAAACCCACAGTTGTTACTGCAGAAAAGGTTACAACAAAAGAAGTGGTGACGCCTAACCCAACTGAAATCACTGAAACTACAACAGCTGAGATCAAACGACCTTTGACAACGCAACAAAAAGTAGCACTATACCTTAGAATTTTTGGTCCTATCGCACAACGCGAGATGAAAGCGTACAAGATCCCTGCGAGTATCACTTTAGCACAGGGCTTGTTAGAATCTGGTTTTGGAGAAGGGCGATTAGCCTTAGAGGGAAACAACCACTTTGGGATTAAATGCCATCGAGATTGGCAAGGCGGAAGAATTTATCACGATGATGACGAAAAAGGAGAATGTTTTAGGGTCTATGCAGATGCTGGAGAGTCCTATAGAGACCACTCTTTGTTTTTATCAGAAAGAGATCGATATGCTTTTCTTTTTCGTTTAGGGAAAAGAGATTATAAAGCTTGGGCAAGAGGTTTAAAGAAAGCCGGTTATGCCACAGATCCTAAATACCCCGAAAAGTTAATTCGTTTAATCGAACGATTTGATCTTGCAGAATTTGACAAAAAGGAAGCCCAGGAAATTATCACTCAAAAAGAAAAAGTACCACAATCCAATGAAAGCATTTATGTGGTGCAGCAAGGGGATACCCTTTATTCTATCGCGAAAAAATTACAAGTTGAGCTGAGTGTTTTAAAGCGCAAGAACGACCTTAAAGACAATACCATATACCTGGGACAAGAACTTGTTTTACCAAAAAAATAATATGCAATATCAACGCAGCAGTGCACTTTTTCAAGCCGCAAAAAAAGTAATCCCAGGAGGAGTAAACTCTCCTGTAAGAGCTTTTCAATCTGTAGGGGGCGAACCCATTTTTATTGAAAAAGCCAAAG
>JBELLO010000169.1:0-3061 GCA_042096495.1 Candidatus Arcticimaribacter sp. | reverse complement strand
AAGAAGCTCATGTGGCAACAGTAACAGGAGACGCCTTTGGAAATGGAGATTGTATTCGAATTTCTTATGCTGCCTCTGTAGAGAACATTAAAGAAGCGATTGCACGTATTGCAAAAGCATTAGCTTAATCGCCTTTTTTACTTCATAAAAAAACCGCCAGTTGGCGGTTTTTTTTTATTCCCTATAGGTCAAAATATAAGCGTACTTTAGCAAAGTTTTACAGCCACATGAAATTTAACGATCTCGCCCTAGAGGCCCCCATACTAAAAGCACTTGAAAAACAAGGCTACACCCAACCCACTCCTATCCAAGAAAAAGCCATCCCTATTTTATTAGAAGGGCATGATTTGTTAGGCGTTGCCCAAACTGGAACCGGAAAAACGGCTGCCTTTGGTATTCCTATTTTAAACCATTTGTGCAAAGATAAATCAAGCGGGAAAGGAAGACGTAAAATAAAGGCTCTTGTGGTTACTCCAACACGTGAACTCGCCATTCAAATCGCCGAAAACTTTACTGCTTATAGTCAATTCACCGATCTAAGAAGCGCCGTCATTTTCGGTGGGGTTAAACAAGCCCAACAAGTAAAAAACCTGCGTAATGGTGTTGACATATTAATCGCAACCCCAGGGCGATTATTGGATTTAATGAGTCAAGGTCATATCACTTTCAAAGATTTGGAACATGTGGTATTAGACGAAGCAGATCAAATGCTGGACATGGGCTTTATTCATGATGTGAAAAAAATAATTGCTCACCTCCCTAAAAAAAGACAATCGCTTTTCTTTTCGGCCACCATGCCAAAAACAATCGTCGAACTGTCCAAAAAAATGCTGGGCAACTTTGAACGTGTTACCATCAAACCAGAACAGGCAACTGCAGAAAAGGTAGAACAAGGCATTTATTTTGTAAGTAAAGGCAACAAACCGAAACTATTAGTTCACTTACTTGAAGAGCGTAAAAACGAATCTGTTCTTGTGTTTTCACGCACCAAACACGGAGCAAATAAGATTGTCAAAAAACTAGAGCAATCTGGAATTCGATCAGCAGCTATCCATGGAAATAAATCTCAAAATATGCGACAGAAAGCATTGGGGGATTTTAAAATGGGAAAACTAAATGTTCTTGTAGCGACAGATATAGCAGCTAGAGGAATTGACATTGACGAACTATCCCTAGTGATCAATTTTGATCTTCCCAATGTTGCAGAAACCTATGTGCACCGCATCGGTAGAACAGGAAGAGCAAATGCAAGCGGGATAGCGCTTTCCTTTTGCATGGCAGAAGAACGCCCCTACCTTAAAGATATTGAGCAACTCATCAAACAAAAAGTACCGCGCTTAGGGGATCATCCATTTATGGAAGACCACGATGCCATTGAGGAGGCTTCTGTTAAAAAGCCAGCTAAAGCAAGGCCCAAAAAGCGGAATTATTCTCGAAACAATCGCTCGAAAAAAAGAAAGCAATCTTAATTACGAATTAGTTTTTTGCTTTTTTAATGCTTCATAAAATCGCGCACAAGTAACAAAGTGCCACGGTACTACGACGAGAACTCCAACTCCTAGGCATAAAAGGCCTAGTAAATACCATGGAATAAATCTTAAAGAAAGACCCAATAGTTTTAATCGATAGCCCGAAGTTAAATTCCAACTTTCATTCAAACACTCGCTAAAAGACAATTCTGGACGATCTGCCATAATATAAAAAGTCATAGAAAGTGCGAGACCTATAACGATTCCAGGAATAATCAATAGAATAATCCCCACAAAGACAAGTATTGTATAGCAAAGATTCGCTAAAAAGCTTTTTCCAAAAACTTTAAAGCCATCAAAAAGTTGAAAAAAGTGAGGTGTTTCCATTCGTGTTACCGATAGCGAAAAATAGGCTAGACCAACAGATAACGGCCCAGAGAGCAATAAACTAATTAACCCCTCCCCGTCTGGAAAGATACTTGAGGGCACCCCTATAATAAGAACATAGACAAAAGCGACTAGGACACCTAGCCCCCAATGTGGCGCTAAAGCTTGTCTTGACTCGTGCATTAAATTAAGATTTGAAAAAGGCATATGCAATGATTTTGAAAAAACAAGATATAAAAAAAACCGCCAGTTGGCGGTTTTATCAAATTATCCTTTAACGATTTGCTCTTGGTGATTAATCGATTCTTGGTGAATCGCTTTAAAGAGGCGAAGAATAAATTCTTCTGAAAGGTTTCTCTCTTCCCCTTCTAAAACCATTTTACCTAGGATTTCGTTCCAGCGCTTGTTTTGAAGCACTGCAACATTGTTCGTTTTTTTCAATTCTCCGATCGCTTCAGCCACTTTCATACGCTTACCTAGAGTATCTAAAATTGCTTGATCAGCTACATCGATTTGCGCACGAAGATTTTGTAATTCAGCCTGATAAGTTTCCTCGTCTGTTGTAGCTTCTCTGATTTTTAAATCTTTCATGATTTGAACTAAAGCAGTTGGGGTAACTTGCTGCGCAGCATCACTCCATGCATTATCTGGATCCCAATGACTTTCGATCATTAATCCGTCAAAGTTTAAATCAAGTGCCATTTGACAGGTATCAAAAATCATATCACGCTTACCTGTAATATGTGATGGATCACAGATTAAAGGAAGATCAGGAAAACGGTTTTGAACTTCAACTGCAATTTGCCATTCTGGATTATTTCTGTATTTAGATTTACCATAAGCAGAGAACCCACGATGGATTAAACCTAAGTTTTTAATGTTTGCAGTATACAAACGTTCTACACCCCCTAACCATAAGGCTACATCTGGGTTAACTGGATTTTTAACCAATACAATTTTATCTGTCCCTTCTAATGCATCTGCAATTTCTTGAACAATAAAAGGGCTTACTGTTGAACGCGCACCAATCCATAAGATATCGATATCGTGTTCTAAGGCAAGTTTTACATGATCCTTATTCGCTACCTCTGTAGCAGTTAATAGACCTGTTTCTTCTTTTACACGTTGAAGCCATTTTAGACCAATTGCCCCTACTCCTTCAAAGTTTCCAGGACGGGTTCTAGGTTTCCAGATACCTGCACGGT
>JBELLO010000168.1:0-3092 GCA_042096495.1 Candidatus Arcticimaribacter sp. | reverse complement strand
CCCGATTAGTTACCTCCAACGCTTCTGAAGATGTTTTTGCGACTTTAGCAGATGTAGAAAGAGAGTGGGGAGATTATGTAATGGTTTAAATTACACGAACCTTTTTATCCATATTTCTCGTTGCCCAGGCTGTGGTTAAAACCCCCAATATTAGAATGGTGGACACCACAATGATAAAATTTTTGATTTCAAAAAGCACAGGATACGCTAGACTCGTTCCTGGGACATATAAAAAGGGGAAGTAAGATTGAAAGAGAACTAAAACGGTCCCGACTAAGATCCCTAGCAAACCCCCAACCCAGCTGATTAATCCCCCTAGATAAAAGAAGACACGCTGGATCTCTTTGGGCGTTAGCCCCATAGCATAGAGAATTTTTAACTGTTGTTTTTTGTCTAAAAACATCATGATTAAAGAGCCCACAACATTGAATAAAGCAATGATGATAATTAAACTAAAAATAAGATAAACAGCTAAGTTTTCTGTGTTGAGCATTTTATATAAAGCAGCGTTGAGTTGAGCTCTATTGAGTACATTGACGTTTTGTTTTAAGATCGTTTTTATTTTTTGGGACAAGAGGCCTAAGTCGGGGTTACCAGAAGTTTTTATTTCAATCGCGCTATAGTCTGTAGGATATCGTTGCAGTAAACGTTGTGCCAGATCAATTTTAGCAAAGAGGTACTTTTTGTCCAGCTCTTCATTAGCAAAATAGATTCCAGAAACAAGGGCTGTTTCTTTTTTAAAGGGATTTTTCCCCAGGCCTAAGCCTCCTTTGCGTTTTGGGGCAGAAAGGGTTAAGAAGGAGGTATAATCATACACCCCAAGGCTTAAATTATTTGCGATACCACCCCCGATAACGACCTCGTCAAAATCATTTCTAAACCAGTTTCCGCTAACGATCAGCGTTTCTATTTGAACAACTTCTGGATAGCGTTCATCAACCCCTTTTAAAAGGGCGACTTGATTTTTATTGTTAAACGATAAAAAGACTTTTTCCTCTAAAATAGGGGTAGCTAAGACCACGCCCTCAAGTTGATTAATGGCTTTAAGCTGGAGAGAGTCTACAGTTAATACCTTCCCAAAAGTGGCACTAACGCGTATATCTGGATCAAAGGAATTGCTAAAAGAAAGGCCAAAGTCTTTTAAACCACTAAATGCGCTTAAGACGATAAACAATGATGCAGTGGCAACAAGAACAACCCCTATAGAAATAAGATTGATCAAGTTGATAATGCTTTGTTTGCTTTTCGTAAAAAAGTAACGCAATGCAATAAAAAAGGGGACCTGCACCGTTTATTTCTTTTTGCGTTTTGCTAGTTTTTCTCGTTCTAGAATGGGGTTTTCTGGGGATTGCAATGCAGCATCAATCCCTTCAATATAGTCTAAGGAATCATCCATAAAAAAAAGCAATTCTGGGATGCGTCTTAACTCATTTTTAAGAATTTGCGCAAGATCGTGCTTTACTTGAAAAGCATTAGATTGAATCCCTTCAAGCCAAGTTGCGGCATCTTTAGAAGGAAAAAGGCTCAAATATACTTTTGCAATTGAAAGGTCAACGGTTACATTTACTTTTGTAACAGAGACCAAAAGATTGCTTACGCCTTCTTTTCGAACGGCTCCCTGTAAAAGTTGAGCGATTTCTTGTTGCAGTAATGCGGCAATCTTTTTTTGTCTTGGACTTTCCATAGCGTGATTATTGCGTAAAATTAAGCATATTTGTTGGACTAATATTTTTCTTATGAAAAAGCCTTTATATAGATTTAGCGCAATAGTTGTTTTTTTGATTTCTTTTCACGGTTTTGCACAGCAGAATACGGCAGAGATATCACAGTTTATTTTTGAAAAAACAAACCTAATTAGAGCGGCTAAAGGGTTAAAACCCTGTCGCCCACTTGACAGTTTAAATCAACTAGCGCAGTATCACAGTGACAATATGGTAGCTAAAAGTTTTTACAGTCATGTGGACCCAGACGGATTAACACCGGTTACTAGAGCAGAGAAGTTAAACATCCAGCCCTGGAGAAGAGTGGGGAATACTTTTATTGGTATTGCAGAGAATATTGCTCAAGTACCCTGGTTTGAAAATGTATCCACCTGTGGCGATACTCGCTCTGCAGAGGCTTTAGCAGAATGTATGGTAGAAGGCTGGAAAAACAGCCCCCCACATTATAAAAACATGATGGGAGATTATATTTATCTAGGTGTTGGGATACAATTTGACGAAAAAGGCGTGGGCTTTGGCACCCAGGTTTTTCGCTAGTCTTGTCGCTCCCATTTATATTCGCCGTTTAATCTAAAGGTGCCCAAATATTCCTTGTTCCAGCTATCTGGAGAAATAAGGGAGAGAAAGTTTTCACCATTTTTCCCAGCATATAAGTGATAGCTTTCACCCACAATGGGTTCAAATTTAAATTTTGCAGAATAGACTTCTTGCGTATCTGCTGCAAGGGTAACAAATTGTTTGATTTTATTTTGTAAGTCTTCAAGTTCTGCCTGGAACTGTTTAGAAACTTTTTCAACCCCTTTTTGTTTAAAAGCATCCACATTAGGAATGCTAATCACGGGGCTACTATTGCTGGTTGCATAAGGAAGAAGTTTAGCGATATAGGCTTGGTTTTCTTCGTCCCATGCGACCCCATCGGGTTTTTTGGAAGATTTCATTTTTCTAGCTTTTTAGCAAAAGTACGGACTTCCTAGGGATTATTCCTTCTTGTTGCGCATTTCACGTATGGCGTTGTATCCCATCACGATAAGTACAAAGAGAATCCCGTAAACAAGAATGTTAGTTAAAAAATATCCCATAAGCCTAAACTACAAAAATTTATTGATTTTATTCTTTGTGCTCTTCTTGAGCAAAAGCCAAATTAAAACAAATTTTCGCCGTAAATTTGTAAGACAAACCCACGAAATGGTCACACTTTCAGCCCTTTTTTCAATCACTTTAGCCATGCTAATTATTTGGCGATCAAGTGACGGCTTTGAAGTCGCTTCTGGATACTTAGGAAGAAACTTAACCGATGGTGTTCGCGGCGCTACCATCAATGCCGTGGGTAGCTCGATTCCAGAACTCTTTACGACCTTATTTAGTTTAATG
>JBELLO010000167.1:0-3097 GCA_042096495.1 Candidatus Arcticimaribacter sp. | reverse complement strand
AATTTTTTTGTAAATTACTCCAAACAATAATGTCCAACTTCTTTGAAGACGTACAGTAACCATAAGCTGTTCAATCATTTTCTAATCAAATATTTTATTTAATGAAATCTATCATTTTTAAATCATTTATGGTGTTGGCACTGAGCCTTACCACACTTTTCATCACCTCTTGTGGTGAGAATTCAAATCAAAATAATACAGAAGTTTCACAAGCAACTTACGCATGTCCTATGGATTGCGAGAAGGGAAAAACCTATTCAGAAGAAGGAACTTGTCCTGTTTGTGGAATGGATCTAAAAGAAGTCGAATAATTTAAAATCAATAAAACTGAAAAAAATATTACAACTAATAGGTGCAGTTTTAATCAGTGTTTCGTTAAATGCACAAACTGATATTTATTTTAAAATGGATCATTTCCTTGGTAACAGTTCATTTGCGTTTAATACAGCAGCAACGAATAATCTTGGAAATTCATTCAATGTTAATGGTTACAATTAAGTTTTTACAAACATTTTAAAAAATAATTATGAAAAAAACATACTTCATTATTCTTCTATTAGCTGCGTCTTTTAGTCAAACAAAACTATATGCGCAATGTCCATCGGGAGAAATAGAATTAGAAATATTTATAGAAACTGATAGCTATGCTTATGAAGGTTATTGGGAATTGGTAAATTCTGGAGATGGTTGTGGAAACAATCCTATTGCTTCAGGAGGAAACTCAGCAGTGGGATGTAATGGTGGCGGTATAAAAAACCAACCATCTGGTGGATATAGTAACAATCAAGTTTTTTCTGCTGGAACTTGGTGTGTTAAATTAGATTCACTCTTCGATCTCCATTACATTGATGATTGGGGAGATGGAGGATTTGGTTTTACAGTAACAGCCAACGGCTATGAGGTATTAGCGATAGACGGAATTGGCGCAACACATGTTTGGTCATTTATTGCGCAAGAGCCTCCCGCAATTGATGCTGAAATGGATCATATTAAAACCCCATATTCATACAGTCCTTCTGGAAATACAGATTTGATTGCTTCATTTTCAAACAGGGGAAAAGATACTATTAGCACAATAGATGTAAACTATACAGTTGATGGCGGTGCAACGCAATCATCTACTCTAAGTGGGTTAAGTATCGCTTATGGTGATCACCATGAATTTACTCATCCAACTAGTTTTAATCTTAATAATGGACAACACACTATTAAGGTTTGGACAAGCAATGTAAATGGACAAGTTGATTCCATTCCACAAAACGACACTTTAAATTTCGCATTTGAAGTTGGTGCTGGAATACCGAATATCATTGATCAATACCTTCAGGTAACAACTAACCAGAATGAGATTATCAATCAGTCTAATCAATTAAATAAACCCACAGATCTTGATTTTCATCCTGTGTTAAGCAGAAAGGAACTTTGGGTTGTAAATAAAAGAACGGAAAGTCAGGGAGGATCTACAGTTACGGTATCTAATGCTGGGGAACCAAATCAAACAAGCGTACATAACGTAGATGGAAACGCATGGCACTTTATGTCTCTACCTACTGGGTTAGCTTTTGGGGAAAATGAAAATTTTGGAACCTCCCCAGGTGTGTTTGATGCTAACCATAATGGAGGTACTCCTTTCACGGGACCCGCACTTTGGTCAAGCGACACTTCAATTTATGCTCAACCATCAGGTGGAAATGGTAGTCATTTAGATATGCTCCACAACAGCCCTAAATGCCAAGGTATTGCGCATGAGGTTGATAATGTGTTTTGGGTTTTTGATGGTCAGAGTAATGATATAGTGCGATATGACTTTGCTGATGACCACGGACCTGGGGCATCGTACCATGGAGATGCAATTGTGCACCGATACAGAGACTATTCTGTTGCTAAAGATCCACAAGAAAAGGTAGTTAGTCATTTGGTTGTAGATAAGGCAACGAATTGGCTTTATGTAGTTGATAACGGAAATCAAAGGGTGATGAGATTAGATATCACTTCTGGAACAAAAGGATCGAATTCTAACATCTATAATTACGAACCAGTAGAAGAGTATAAAAATATCGTAGGATATACTTGGGAAACAGTAGTGGATAGCGGGTTATCAAAACCAGCTGGAATAGATGTTATTGATGATAGGATGATTGTGAGTGACTATGCAACTGGTGAAATCATCATATATGATATTTCAGTTATTCCAGCTATTGAGAAAGGGCGTATAACGACAGGCGCACAAGGGATTATGGGTGTTAAAATCGGACCCGAAGGACGAATTTGGTATGTGGATTATGATGCTAACAAAGTTTATCGAGTTGATGGTACTGGGCTATCGGTTGAAGAATCTGAAGAGCTAAGTCTTAATTTATATCCCAATCCATCAAACGGCTCATTTACGATTAGATTAGATGAGAATTCACCAGTTCAGGTTACGGTTGTGAACCTTCTTGGGCAAAAGGTTTTTGAAAACGAATACAACGAATCAACTATTCAGTTGGACTTGAATTTAGCATCAGGAACTTATTTTGTTAGAATACAAGATTCTAATTCAACCGCATTTTCAATTAAAAAGGTGGTTGTTCAATAAAACTTTTGAGTTTGGCAGTAATACGAATAAAAAACATGGTTTGCCCTCGCTGTATAGAAACAGTGAGGGAAACCCTTGTTTTTCTAAACGTACATATTCTTAGTATTGATTTGGGAGAAGTTGTTATTGACAGAGAGCTATCTGGTGAAGAATTAATCCAATTACAAACGAAACTAATATCAAAAGGGTTTGAATTGCTGGAGGATAGAAATGCCATTCTGGTTGATAAGGTTAAGTCGACAATTATTGAACATATACACTACAATAAGGGTGAACTCAAAGTAAACTTCTCAACCGTGCTATCAGAAACACTTGATCAGGATTATACCAAACTGAGTAAGCTCTTTTCAAATGCTGAAGGCATAACTATTGAGAAATTCATAAACAAGCAGAAAATAGAAAAGGTAAAAGAACTGATAGAATACAATGAATTAAACCTATCTGAAATCGCTTTTCATCTTAACTATAGTAGTTTAGCTCACCTTTCTTCGCAGTTTAAAAAAGAAACGGGAATGACCC
>JBELLO010000166.1:0-3101 GCA_042096495.1 Candidatus Arcticimaribacter sp. | reverse complement strand
CCAAAACCCTTGCCGGGAAAGAAGCTTCTGGGGTTGTTGGGACATTCAAGGTTTTCCCGCGGATTTTTAACAATATTCTTTATACCGAGTTAATCCTCGCGCTTTTAACCATTTTTATTATTTATGGTTTTAAAAGGGTTACCAAAAAAATCCCTAGCACCTTAGTCGCTCTTTTTGTTGTTTCTGTGGGAGCATATGTCCTGGGAGTGGATTACCGACCCATTGCCGCCATCCCTTCTGGCTTACCCATACCGCAATGGGGCTTATTTGCGAGCTTTGGGGCGCTCTTTGGCGGAATCCCAGGTGCTGGCGCAACCAGTCGAACAGTAGTCAACATCAACTCTGGTGGGAAAACCCGCCTCTCTGGGATGATTGCTGGTTTGTTGTTGCTCTTTATCCTTTTGGCTATAGGCCCTATCGCCTCACAAATTCCGGCAGCGGTATTAGCGGGAATCCTAATCACTGTAGGCATTGGCGTAATGGATTACAAAGGCTTACGTGCTATCCCTTTTATGCCCTGCACAGAGGTCATCATTCTCATTGTGGTATTAGTCCTTTCGTCTATTTGGAACTTGGTTTATGCCGTAGGAATCGGGTTAGTGATCGCTTCACTAATGTTTATGAAGAAGATAGGCGATTTGACCGCCGCAAGCTTTAATGTAAAATCCCTTCAAAAAGAAGCCTCATGGAAAGATGAAAAAAGTTTCCCTAAACGCTTAAAAGAAGAAGTGTTTATCAAACACCTAGAGGGTCCGCTTTTCTTTGGTTCCACCGCTAAGTTTACCGAAACAGCAAAGCAGATTCCAACTACCGCTTCTACCCTAGTGATTCGCTTAGATAAAGTCCCCTATATCGACCAGTCAGGTCTGTATGCCCTTGAGGCTGTGATTATTGATCTAGTTCAAAAAGACAACGCTGTTTTACTTGTGGGTGTGGATCAACAACCTCGATACATGATGGAATGCATTGATATTATCCCTGATTTAATCCCGAAGAACAAATATTTGATATATTTGAGAAATGCATTCGCTGGATGAAATTAAATGTAAAAGATGAACACTAGGGACGATATTTTTTTTGAGGAAAAACAACGTTTTACCCAGTGGTGGATGTGGATTTTTATTCTGCTCCCTTTAGGCATCGCGCTCTATGGCTGCTATCAACAATTGTGGTTAGGGACGCCCATGGGAAATAAACCTCTATCCAATAATGGGCTGATTATTTTTACCCTGTTTGGGCTTGGTTTTGCCTTCTTTTTTTGGATCAATCAACTCAATACACGGATTGACGCAACAGGTATTCATGTTCATTTTCATCCTTATGCTAAACGAAGCGTGGCGTGGGGGGAGATTGACCATTGTCAAGTGATCCCCTATGATTTTGTGGGTGGGTGGGGCGTGCGCCTTTGGACTCAGTACGGAACTGTCTACAATGTAACTGGTGGCAAGGGGCTTTATGTGCAGCTTAAAAACAAGAAAAAGTTTTTGGTGGGCACTCAGCGACCAGAGGAGTTAGAACAATTTTTAACAGAACTAATCTCCCTACGCGAGGTAATCACAGAGTAAGGCAAAGACCTCGTCAACATTGAGAGAAGAAGTATCAATTTCAATGGCATCCTCTGACTTTTTTAAAGGAGCAACAGCACGGCTGCTATCCATTTGATCTCTTTGGATAACATTAGCGAGAACTTCTTCATAAGTTCCAGGGATTCCTTTTGCTTGCATCTCCTCAAATCGGCGTTGTGCTCTTATCTCAGGACTTGCATTTAAAAAGAACTTATACTGTGCATTAGGAAAAACAACCGTTCCAATATCGCGGCCATCCATCACCACAGAAGCAGACTTTGACAAGTCACGTTGCTGTTGCAATAAATGCGTTCTCACTGCTGGAATGGCGGCCACCTTACTAACAAGATTTGAAACTTCAGCTGTTCGAAGCTCTTCGCCGTACACCTTTCCATTTACAGCCATCAACTTTTGTCCTTTCTCCTGGAATAGCCAACTAAATTGCAGCTCTGCTAATGCCGCAGTTAAAGGAGCAAGAGTAATCTCTTCTTCGTTGAGCCATTTGTTCTCAAGTACTAGTAAAGCAATCACCCTAAACATATAGCCCGTATCCACATAGGTAAACCCTAAATGAGCGGCAAGCCGCTTAGACAAAGTACTTTTCCCTGTAGAGGCATAACCGTCAATGGCAATTACTGTTGTATCCATGGGGCAAAAATAAACTTAAAAGGTGGATTTATATAATTTCACTTGATCGTCTGTACGATGGAAATGGAATTTAAAACCAGGGGAGGTTTTGTCCAAAGAAGATACGCTTGTCGTTTTCACGGGGAGATTCGTCAAAGGGGCTGGACTGCCCAACAACGCTTGAAGTGCCTCGGGCACAAAGGGCAACTCCGTTTTATGATAATGCATAATCCCCACTTGGTCCGGTTGCTGGCGCGCGACAAACTCTTTAAAATTCACTGAACGATCGATCCACCAATCTTGGCTATAGAGGGTTGCAGAAGACCATAAATGCACGTCTTGCATTGAGAGCGAGCGCACATGTAATTCTTCCTCATCCCATTTCAACTCTTTAAAGTCACCTTTATTATAAAGTATCAGCGTAAAAGGTTCCATCCCTTCAAAGTTGAATTCGTTTATAAATTCATCAATCGTGGCATAGTCAAAATAAGCTAAGGCCATAATGCCTCTGCTCATGGTGTAAAATTCTTTTCTTTGATGCGGTCCAAAAGCGCCGTTGAGTACACAAGCAAATTGATCGGCATTAGAATAAGCAAACCAAGTCCCACTGGCGCCTTCATCGCGCGGGAAATAAACACTGATATCCCCCCGTTGATCTTCCACGATATTGTGGGCAGCACGTTTGGGGTCTTCATCTCGGTTAGAAGTAAAGACAAAACCCTCTTTAGTAGGAACAAAAGTTACAGTACACATCTACGACAATACTTTAGCATGCTTTACCTTTTGATCGGTAATGGCCAAATCTAGGACTTCATGCATTTCTTTTACAAAGTGAAAAGTAAGTCCTTTTAAGTAATCTTCTTTGATTTCTTCGATGTCTTTGCGGTTGCTTTCACACAAGATGATTTC
>JBELLO010000165.1:0-3153 GCA_042096495.1 Candidatus Arcticimaribacter sp. | reverse complement strand
GTTCTAGAGGTCGCCGGTTCGAGACCGGTCTTCCACCCAATAAAACCCTTCGAGTAATCGAGGGGTTTTTTTCTTTTCAGTGATGTTGCTTATTTGAGCGCCTAAGATCTTCAATTATCCCACAACGACTATTATCGGATAATGAGACTTTCAATCTCTCAGTGTTCTATATATATACCCCTGTAACTTCTCAACACTATTAATTTATTTTGTTAATTTTAAAAAAAAATATTCTAATGCGTAATCTGTTATTTGTTTTTGTTCTTTTCTTTCTGTCAGGAAATGTCTTTAGCCAAAAAAAATCGTTGACTTCAACTACCACTGCTGAGCCATTAGATTCTTTGGTGGTAGGTATGAAGGCTTCAAAAGGGTTTATCACCACCTATTTAGGTCAAGATAATAAGCTGTATTTTGAACTTTCAAACGATGTGCTAAACAAAGAATTACTTGCCGTTACTCGTTTTGCTCAATTGCCAGCAAACTATTCAGGATATTTAAATGCCGGGTCCAAAACTTCCGAACGGGTTGTGGTTTTTGAAAAAATGGGTAAAAGGATTTTGATGAAAGAACGTAGTTATACAAATATTTCAGATAAAGTAGACCCGATTACACTTAGTGTCAATGAAAATAATTTTGCTCCTATTTTGGCGTCATTTACAATCGAGAATGAAGATACAGAACGCTATCTAATAGATGTTTCGTCATATTTCATGGACGATTCTCCTGGTTTTAATATCATCCGTGCATCTGATAAAAAGAAATATAAGATTGGAAGTGTTGATAAAAGCAGAAGCTTTATTGAACAGGCAAATAGCTTTCCAAAGAATACGGAAATCCTTCACACACTGACCTTTAAAACCCAAGAACCACCGCGTCCAAACCGATCCAATACATTTAGTTTTCAAATCAATCATTCCATTATTGCCTTACCAGAAAATCCAATGCCTGTTCGATATGAAGACAGTAGGGTAGGGTGGTTTACGATTAGTAAAATTAATTATAGTTCGTCTGCATTAAAATCAGATGACTATAATATCATTCGGCGTTGGCATCTTGAGCCAAAAGACAAAGTGGCTTATGCTCAGGGGAAGCTAGTAGAACCCGTAAAACCAATTGTATATTATTTAGATCCAGCTACCCCAATCAAATGGCGAAAATATTTTAAGCTTGGAATTGAAGACTGGAATCAAGTTTTTGAGAAGGCTGGTTTTAAAAATGCCATCTTGGCTAAAGACCCACCAAGCTTGGAAGAAAACCCCGATTTTAGCCCAGAAGACATACGCTACTCCACCGTTCGTTATGTGGCGTCAACCACAAGGAATGCAGTAGGCCCAAGCGTTTCTGATCCACGTACAGGGGAAATTTTAGAAAGTGATATCATTTGGTATCATAACCACTTGCGTTCCTATCGAAATAGGTATTTGCTTGAAACTGGTGCTGCAAATCCAAAGGCGAGAACCTTAGATACTCCAGAGCAAGAGATTGGCGAAATGATGCGTCGTGTGATTTCCCACGAAGTAGGACATGCGCTAGGCCTACCACACAACATGAAAGCAAGTAGTGCTTACCCTGTAGATTCCCTCCGATCAGGCGTGTTTACCCAAAAATTCGGGATAGCAACTACCATAATGGATTATGCACGTTATAACTATGTGGCGCAACCAGGTGATGAAAATATTCGTTTTGTGAGACAGTTAGGCCCCTATGACGATTACGCTATTTCATGGGGGTATCGTTATTTTGATAAAAATCCTGAAGAAGAGAAGGAGATTTTACGCAAAATTGTTGATGAAAAATCATTAGACCCAATGTATATGTTTGGCGGCAGGGGGAATGATCCAAATGCGCAAACTGAAAACATAGGAGACGATCCGATTAAGGCAAGTAGCTATGGGATTAAGAATTTAAAAATTGTAGCTGATAATCTTATGTCCTGGACCGTAGAACCTACTGGAAATTACGACGATTTAGAGGAGCTTTACGGTGAGTTGCTGGGTGTTTATCAGCGTTATATTTATCATGTTTTTAATATGGTAGGTGGCGTTTACAATACGCCACATAATGCCAACCAAGAAGGTGTTATTTCTTACGTAAATGTTCTTTATGATGAACAAAAAGCAGCCCTCGTATTCTTGGATCAGCATTTATGGAAAACACAAAATTGGTTGATGTCAACGTCACTTACTTCACAAATAAAGTCAGAAGGTGCTTTGTTGGATGTTCAGAAACTTCAAGAAAGAGCGGTGAGAAGAATGCTGAATGCAACAAAATTAAACCGCATGTTTTCAACATCTGAAAGCTTACCGGGCAAGGGTCTTTCTGTATCGGATCTTCTGAATCATTTATACGCATCGTTAATTGAAAGGAATAACCCTGATGCATCCGAGCAAAATCTTCAACTTATCTTGTCTACATCAACAAATGAATTATTAGGTAATGAAGATGTACACCCTGTCGTAAAAGGGAAGTTATTACATTTTAAGCATACAATTTTAAAACACTCCAAAAAGAAAATTAAGTCTAGTTCTGGTGCTCTTAAAGCACATTACGAATTTTTATATGCTCTTGTAGAAGCCCCAGAAGATTGAATTCAATAAAAGTAATTATGTGTTCAGTAGCCTTATCTTGAATCTTATAAGCGCTTTATTGATAGTATTTCCTTTTTTTTTTTATATTTATGGTAGAACAATCGAAGCAAAAAATATGAAAAATACAATCATCACAATTTTATCAGTTTTCCTTGTAATAACAATAATTTCTTGTGACTGTGCGAAGGACACTTCAGAAACCACAAATGACTTTGCCACTACTTTTGTAAACGGTGATTTAATGACAAATGTTACCGCAGACCCCAATGGTAATGCATTGGTGTATCCTAGCGGAGAAGCATCTATAACCAGTCAAGTTAAGGTGTGGGCGCCTGATTTTACTTCGCCTTGGCATTATCATCCTTACCAATGTGTTGCACATGTTATTCAGGGTGAACTCACAGTTAATTTTGACACAGAGGCCTCTTTGGATGATAAAAGTCCAAATAAGTCCACAAGTGTTACGAAAACCTTTAAAGCTGGTGAAGCCTTTATTGGAACATCCAATAAATGGCACTATTCTCAAAACTTAGGGTCTGAGGATTTAATATTCACCACTTCTTGG
>JBELLO010000164.1:1702-3219 GCA_042096495.1 Candidatus Arcticimaribacter sp. | reverse complement strand
ACTTTTTGATTTAAACCCGTTAGTGCGTTAAAGACAGAGGTTTTCCCTGTGTTAGGGTTACCTATTAGCGCAACATTGAGGTTGGTACTCATTTGATCAAGTCTATGGTAATATGTTGTGCCGTTTCTTTACGGATAGCTAAGTGACAACCGTCAATCACGAGATACATAGGGTCTTTTAAGGGCGCTAATTGTTCTAAGTGAACCTCATTACCGGGGAGACAACCCATTTCGATGAGCTTTAGGGGAAGTAGATCAGTGTCAATCTCCACAATTTTCCCTCTTTGATTTTTCTCGATCTGATCTAGTGTAATCATTATTTAGAATGATTTTAAAGAAACAAAAGTAGGTGAAAATAAGACCTCTCGCAAAAGATTAGAACACAATTTATTCTTCAAAACCGTATTCTTGTTTAAGGGTAGCGATGTCTTCCATCAAGCTTTCCATAGCGGCTTTATCTGTTCCGTCATAATAGCCACGAATGCGTTTGTCTGGATCAACTAAAACAAAGTTTTCTGTATGGATCATATCGTGTGGACCTCCATCCCCGTCTTCTTTCACTACAAAATAAGATTTCCTGGCCAGGGTGTAAATTTCTTTTTTATCTCCTGTTAAAAGGTTCCACTTAGCATCGTTGACCCCTTTTTCAAGGGCGTATTTTTTTAATTGAGGGACAGAGTCAATTTGAGGCGTGACACTAAAAGAAAGTAGTTTAACCTTATCATCATTCAAAAGCTGTTGCTGGATGCTTCCCATATTAGCTGTCATGATGGGGCAAATCGAAGGACAGGTGGTAAAAAAGAAATCAGCGACATAAATATGATCTTCATAGTCGCGTTGTGTAATCACTTTCCCATTTTGATTCAACAACCGAAAGGGAGCGATTTTATGGTATTTTTTGACGTGTTGTAAAGTGCTATCGACCAATTCAAAACTCACTTCTGCGGGTTGATAGATAGGGAGGATTTTTACGGGTACAAGTGCGTTGTAAAACAGTGCTAAGATGACTGCAGAAATGGTCGCAAAAACCACGAAAAACTTTCGGTAACGAGCAAAATTAATGTTCATATCTATGCCACAAAATTACACTCTTTTTAGCCTTTTACCTTGTTAAAAGAAAGATAAATAGGCATGGGGATAGCGAGGGCAAGTGGAAATGCTTATTTTTGGGCTTGTTTAGAAAAAATATCCTATGGATCCAATTGTCATTAAAGGCATTCAACTTTTATTAAGTTTATCAATTTTAGTCGTTTTACACGAGCTAGGTCACTTTATACCCGCGAAATTATTCAAAACCAAAGTGGAGAAATTCTACCTCTTTTTTGATGTAAACTTTGCGCTTTTCAAAAAGAAAATTGGCGAAACAGAATACGGCATCGGGTGGTTACCCTTGGGCGGATATGTCAAAATCGCTGGGATGATCGACGAGAGTATGGATACCGAGCAGATGAAGCAGCCGGCACAACCCTGGGAGTTTCGCTCAAAACCCGCCTGGCAAAGATTGATCATCATGTTAGG
>JBELLO010000164.1:0-1602 GCA_042096495.1 Candidatus Arcticimaribacter sp. | reverse complement strand
ACGACCATGTTTGAAGCTGGCGATATGTTCCCACTTAATCCCATCGCTAGCATTTATGTCGATAGCCTTTACCCTGGAAACCCCGCCGAAAAAGCCGGGATTCAAATAGGAGATGTTTTGGTCTCCTTTGACGGTAAAGCCATCAATGGAATGGGAGACCTTATAAGCGAAGAATTAAAAGCGCAGGACAGTGTGGTGTTTCAAATAATCCGTGAGAATCAAGAAAAAACGATTACTGTTTTCCCTACAGAAAATGCTACCATAGGGTTTATGGTTAAACCAAAAATGGATATCGCTACCACCCATGTCGACCTCGATTTAAGCCAGAGTATCACAGAAGGCTTTGACTATGGTTACTGGACTTTACATGATTATGTAGCGCAGTTCAAATACATTTTTACAAAGAAAGGCGCCACCCAGGTAGGTGGGTTTGGAGCGATAGGAAGTCTTTTCCCTTCACAATGGGACTGGCAAGGTTTCTGGAGTAGTACTGCCTTAATCTCGATTATTCTAGCCTTTATGAATGTATTGCCCATCCCAGCATTAGACGGGGGGCATGTAATGTTTTTATTATACGAAATGATTAGTGGCCGCAAACCCAATGATAAGTTTATGGAATATGCACAAATGTTTGGCTTTTTCTTGCTCTTAGCCTTGGTATTATTTGCGAATGGAAATGATTTATACCGATGGTTGTTTGCTTAATTAGAACGATTTTTCCATAAATCTTTGAGCCTCCCATCACTCTTTTTTATATTTGACTAACAAGACATTATTAAATTAACTGACATGAAAAAATTACTCTTGCTTTCGATTGCCCTTTTTAGCTTAGGCCTAAGCGCTCAAGACAAAAAAATCACCATCCCTGATTTAAAAGCCCAGTTTGATTTACTCAACGAAAATGAAGCAGGAGAAATAGATCCGATCAACGATAAAGAAATCAATAAGAAAGTTAAATTTTTTATTGAAGAAAAATTCCTCAATGTTGAGTACACAAGAAATATCATTTGGGATAGTTATGAGACCTTTTTAAGCCCGTTTGATCGTTATCACTATCACACTTATATCGTACAGGTAAAAGTCGAAGATGTCGATCGTCTTAAATACATAGAAGTTAAGTATAACCCCAATACAGACGCTATTGAAAGTGACTTCGAATGGAATGCCGATATCAAAGATTTTGAAGAAGTAGAGGTCGAAAAAGAGGCCGCTGCAATTAATGCTTAAAATAAATCGATAGGAATTTGGGGAAAAAAGATTTTCAATTATCTTTGCCAACCAATTAACCATCCTCCTTAGCTCAGTTGGTTAGAGCATCTGACTGTTAATCAGAGGGTCCTTGGTTCGAGCCCAAGAGGAGGAGCTAGCGCAACCGCTACACTACATTAACATTTTAACCCTTCACGCAAGTGAGGGGTTTTTTCTTGCCCTTAATTTTAAAGAGATTTCTCGACTTCGCTCGAAATGGACATGGGGGTAGGTCACTTCGAATGTAGAAGGTCACTTCAACCGCTTAGGGTCACTTCGACCATAGAAGGTCACTTCAACCGCGTAGGGTCACTTCGACCACAGAAGGTCACTTCGACCGTAGTGGAGAAGTCT
>JBELLO010000163.1:0-3224 GCA_042096495.1 Candidatus Arcticimaribacter sp. | reverse complement strand
GGTTCCTTGACAACTCAAATCAGTGCTTACTTCAATAATGTTTAAGCCTTTTTGGAGCGGTAGCTCCTTTTGACTAATCCCTAAAGCTTCAAATTCTATTTCGTTAAGACGAATAATATAACGATCACTACCGCCTAAATTCAAGCGTACACTTTCTTTGGATGCATTGACCTTTGCACTAACACTAAGCGGTAATGGCTGGGTGATTGTTGTCGCAAAACACTGTTCAAAACCAGGAACTTCGATACTTGTGATACACAATAAGTAATCCCCACTTTGTAGATCATCAATTAAAAGACTCTGGTTGGTCATTAAATAGTTTTGGTTTAAACCATTAGGCCCCATAAGGTTGACTTGATAAGGAAATTGTGCAATCGCATTAATTACAATTGATCCATTGTTTTGACTTACACAGGTTTCGTCTGTTTTAAAAAGGGAGAAGTTGCGTTGTGCATCTATATCACATAGATCCCCTTCTCCATCTTGATCTGTATCACTTTGATTAGAATTGGAGACATAGGGACAGTTATCAATACTATTTGGGAGTAAATCATTGTCATCATTCGGTTGTAGTTGCCCACTCAAACACATGATTAACTCTACTCTTTCAATGATACCTGTATCTTGTGTAGCATTATCCACAGCCTTGAATCGCCAGTTCCCCTGTGCAGAAGAGCTATACAAAGAAGCTAAATCTCCTAATGGTCGATAAGTCCCAGAAAAAGGAGGGCTCCCAGATTGTATAGGTGTTGAAGCTTCTGCGTCAAAAATAGTATTGTTAAAATTGTTACCACTTCCCCCTTGATTTTGAATCAAAATAATCTCTCTCCCATCTGGGTGGATTAAACTCAAGGTTAGATCTTCATCATAAGTGTGTGATATTCCAACTTTAACCTCTAGATCTATAATGGGTAAGTCATCGGCAACTTGAATGAAAATTTCAGTAACTCCAGGGGAAGAACTTGTCGCATCTTGAATACTTCGAGGGACATTAGCAGAAATAAAAGTCCCACAACTGGTCGTATTTGTCTCAAATTGAAAAGAAGGGCTAAAATCACTTTCGCCACATTCATTTAAAGTACTTACCCGCCAATAATAGGTGTTTTCTCCACTTAGTTGAGAAGTATTATATGAATTTGTATTTACTAAAAGATTCTCTACAAAGGATGAAAAGTCTGATGATGTACTGACTTGCAATCGATATTGCATGGCTTCTTGATTTTCTGCCCAAGAGAATTCTAGATTTGTCGATTGATCTACAGCATTATTAGCAGGGGATTGTAAGACTGGACTAGGGATTGTTTCTGCATACAACTTTGCAGTAAAAACTTGCTGAACCACAGTAGTACCTCTTGTCCCTACTAAGGCAAATGAATAAGTCCCCGTTGAGACACCATCTGTATTTAGCACTAAGGTTCCACTTTCACCATTGGTGTTTAAAACTGCTGGACTTAGAGATGCGGTTATACCAGTAGGCAACCCACTTACACTTAAAGTCACCCCCTCTGATACAGTATCGTATTGTTGCAAACTAAAATTAAATGTGGTAGAGGCAATTCCGCAAATCACCTTTTCTGGAACAGTTAAAGGCAGGGCAAATGGACGTTCTTGAATCCTAAAATTAGCACTGTTAACGGCAAAATAAATGTTATCATCTGCTTGAATTTTAATTCGAGCTTGTGAGGTAGAAATATTTCCTGGCACTACAATAAATTCATCTCCATCATTTGCTACATTCCCTGCTAAAAGCAGAGGGAAAGTTCTCCCCCCATCAAGGGATAAATAAATAGAAACTGTGGTTGTATTGATAGGGGCTTGATCAGTATTAGCGACATCCCATACAATTTGCTCATTTGCACCAGAAAGCCATTCAAGGGAAGTATTATCTTGAGATCGAACTACAAATGGCCCTGCATCCCCATCTACCCTAATATTCATTTCATCTTGCGCAGAAAAACCTACTCCACTGGGACTTGCTTGATCTCTATCCCGCACAGTAACCCCCCATCTTAAACTTCTTTCTACTAAAGAAACTGTTTCCCATGCAGCGCCTATGGTCGGGTTTTCTTCTGTTAGGTTTCCTACTAAAACGCTACTCATTCTAGGAATGGTTCGCGTAGCTAATGTATCTGGTAACAGTGATCTATTCATCGTTCCCGTAAGTAAATTAGGGCCAAAGTCTTGTGCGCGTACCCTGCCAGAATCGAGCTGCTCCCAGCAGTAGGACAAACGATCTGTATCTGTTGCAACTGCTGTAAGCGTATAGGCTGTTCCTTTAGGGATGGTGTAGTCTGCTCCCGCTTCTACGATTGGAATTTGATTTGTTGTGCCTATCTCTGTCTGACAAGCTTGCGTGTTTAAATACGTATTGATGTTTTTGATATTGTGGTAATGAAAATAAGGATCACTATGACGTTGCATATTCTGCCCACTTACAATTCCAGCATAAGACATAATGGTCGAACCACTGCCAGGTTCGCTATTAAACCCAAAGGATTCTGTACTATGGGCAAAAGTGTGCAATGCCCCAAACTGATGCCCCACTTCGTGAATCACATAATCAATATCAAAATAATCTGTCAAAAAACCTCCTCCACTACCATTTGTCGCAGTAAAAGGATGAGAAGAAAAAGCACTTCCTTTTTGGCCGTTACGGCAAACATTCCCAACACTACCTGCATCTCCATTTGCACTTCCGCGATGAAATAAATGCCCTAAATCATAGTTGGGCTCGCCTACTTCGCTACTCAAGGTTGCTTGAACTTCATCATTAAAATTTCCTTCAAATGGATCTGTAGTGGTATCGGTATACAATAAAGAGGCATCTGTAACTAAGATTAGTCTTATGCCTAGATCTACTTCAAAAACTTCATTCATCCGGTTAACGGTATTCGCTACCGCTGCTAATGCATCCTCTTGATTGGTTCCATTTGCGTCATCATCATCGCCCCAAAATTCTGTATACTCTGCTGATCCAGCCACCGCAAAACGATAGGTTTTTAGCACCCCTACTGCTGCCTTGTTACTGCTTTTAGCTGTCGCTGTTTTTTCTGGTTTAAATAGATGATCCCCTGAAGTAGTCGTACAAAAGGGGAGGTCATAATCTTTGTATAAATCGTCGCTTCTTTGGTAATAAACATGCTCTCCGTTCCCTTCTTTTTTAGGTTGCATAAAAACCATTCCTGTGGGAGTACGCATGGTTCCACTAACCCCTTGTGGGCTTA
>JBELLO010000162.1:0-3234 GCA_042096495.1 Candidatus Arcticimaribacter sp. | reverse complement strand
ACATGCACACACTAGTAGATGCATTTAATCCTATTGCCGCAGATAATGTAATGTGCACCAATACACTTTCTGTAAGCTGGGAAGGCTATTTATATGACTGTGACTTCAATCAAATGCTAGAACTAAAGGTAGACAGTAAGCATCAACATATTCGCGATTTTAATCTTGAAGGCCTTACAAAAAGAAAAATTCTTCTCTCACAACATTGCTATGGATGCACCGCTGGTGCTGGAAGTAGTTGTCAAGGGAGTATCGCTTAAAATTTCGAACTGTGAAAAAACCCCTGCTACTCGTTTTTTGTAAAAATCCCGAGCTTGGAAAAGTTAAAACTCGATTAGCGAAAACTATCGGAGAGGAACAAGCGCTTTTTATCTACAAAAAACTCTTAGAAAAAACAGCTTCTGTTTTAGCAAAACTAGAGGTCGATATTCATGTATACTACTCGAACAAGATCGAAGATAATGATACTTTGAGTAAAATAGCAACAGAGAAAAAATGTCAACAAGGAAAAGACTTAGGCGAGAGAATGAAAAATGCTTTTCAAGAAAGTTTTATTTCTCATAACAAGATTGTTATCATTGGGACAGATTTATGGACCCTCGAGGTCCAAGATATTCAAGAGGCATTTAATGCCTTAGAGAATCAAGCTGCAGTGATTGGCCCTTCAAAAGATGGAGGATACTATTTATTAGGACTCAATCAATTTTTTCCCGACCTTTTTAAACAAAAAGAATGGGGAACTGCAAAGGTGCTATCCAGCACTTTAGCAGACTTAAATCACATTAATTATCATTTACTCAAAGAGAAAAACGATGTCGATACTTTTTCAGATCTCGAAGAAAACACAACCCTAAAAGCATGCATACAATGATCAAAAAAATTAAGGAAAGCCTTACTTTTTTAAAAGCCAAAGGGATTCATGATAACGCTATAGGAATTGTTCTAGGCACTGGCTTAGGAGATCTGGTAGATCACCTAACAATCGAAGTAGAAATCCCCTATAGCGACATACCACATTTTCCGCAATCCACCATGGAATTTCATAAAGCACGTTTGTTATATGGAAGCATTGAAGATAAAAAAGTCCTTGTTTTTGAAGGCCGTTTTCACGCCTATGAAGGACTAAGCTATTTTGACATCACCTACCCCATTCGATTAATGCATGCCCTTGCGGTAAAACAACTCATTATTAGTAATGCTGCAGGTGCCATAAATCTTGATTTCAAAAAAGGAGAAGTGATGTTAATTGAAGATCACATCAACTTACAAGGTGGCTCTCCTCTAGCCGAAAAAGGAATCGATCAATTAGGCGAACGTTTCGTGGACATGAGTTCACCTTATTCCCCAGAACTCATTCAGCGCACAAAAAAGATTGCACAAGAAAATCAAATCTCTTTACATAACGGAGTCTATGCTTCTGTTATGGGACCACAATTAGAAACTAAAGCAGAATATCGTTATCTAAAAATTATAGGAGCAGATGCTGTAGGAATGTCTACTGTTCCAGAAGTCATTGTCGCAAATCAATTGCAAATGGAGTGCATCGCTTTCTCTGTATTAACAGATGAATGTGACCCAGACAATCTTAAACCTATCGATATAGCAGATATCATGGCCGCCGCTAAAAAAGCGGAACAATCTTTGATTATATTGGTCAAACAAATAATTTCAACCCTTTAATCTTTCCCACTATGAGTTATCTTGATGTAACAAAGGACGTCTATAAAGAAGCCGCTCTTACCCCAGATGTAGGACTATGTTGTACGACGACACCTATTTGGCAATTTCCTGGCTTATCTATCCCCACCATTATGCAAGAAATGAATTATGGCTGTGGATCAACAGTTCACCCCAGGGATCTGGTCAATAACCCTAAAATTCTCTATGTAGGCGTAGGTGGAGGAATGGAATTACTTCAATTCTCCTACTTTTCAAGACAAAAAGAAGGAGTAATCGGGATCGATGTAGTAGAGGAGATGTTAGACGCTTCGCGGAAAAATTTTATCCTTGCCGAAGAACAAAATGACTGGTTTCAATCTGATTTTGTGACCCTTAAAAAAGGAGACGCACTTGACCTCCCAGTAGAGGATAACTCTATTGATGTTGCCGCGCAAAACTGTCTTTTTAATATTTTTAAAGTAGAAGAGCTTAAAAAAGCCCTTGAAGAAATGTATCGGGTTTTAAAACCTCATGGAAGACTTGTAATGAGTGATCCCATTTGTGAACAACCCATGAATCAAACCTTGCGTGATGACGAACGCCTACGCGCTTTATGCCTATCTGGTTCAATCCCATTGAATGACTATATAAAAATGTTAACAGATGTAGGTTTTGGCACTATCGAAATAAGAGCAAAAAGACCTTATCGCATTTTAGATAAAAAACACTATCCCACAGAAGAAAACATCTTTATCGAAAGCGTAGAAGTATGTGCTATTAAAGACCCCATGCCAGAAGACGGCCCTTGTGTCTTTACTGGAAAAGCCGCTATCTATTATGGAGATGAAGACTTTTTTGACGACAAAAAAGGCCATGTCCTTTTACAAAATCAACCCTTAGCAGTATGTGATAAAACTGCTGGAGCCCTAGCTAAAATTAACCGAAATGACCTTTACATCAGTGAATCTACTTATCACTATGATGGAGGAGGTTGTTGTTAAATTAAATCGATATGCGCCAAATCTTAATTAGCTGTTTTTGCCTCCTCTCTTTTGCCCTGATGGGGCAAAAAAACATTCATGAGCAATGGACCTCTGCCCTTAAAACCTATGTTGATAGTGAAGGCAATGTAAACTATGCCAAATGGAAAAACGATCCCACTGCTCTTGATAATTATATTAGCAGCCTAGAAGAAAATCCGCCGGCAGATTATTGGTCAAAAAATGATTCGCTAGCTTACTTTATCAATGCTTACAATGCCGTTACTGTAAAGCTCATTTTAGATCACTATCCTTTAAAAAGCATCCGCAAACTCATTACTCCGTGGCGATTTAAACGCTTTAATCTTAATGGCAAAAAAGTTTCCCTTAATCATCTTGAGCATGATATTTTAAGAAAGATGGGAGAACCTAGAATCCATTTCGCCATTAATTGTGCCTCTGCTTCTTGTCCTAAATTATTGAATAAAGCCTTCTATGCGCATAGCATGGAAAAGCAACTCGAAGCAGTAACAAAAGATTTTATCAATGACGAGAAAAGAAATATCATTGGAGAAAAAGAAATGAGTGTCTCGCG
>JBELLO010000161.1:0-3258 GCA_042096495.1 Candidatus Arcticimaribacter sp. | reverse complement strand
CCAGGTATCTAAATCTCGCAAATGATTATGATACGTTGTTTTTGATTTAATCTTTGCGCGCTCCATTATTAACTCCCGATTTATGGTTAAGGTCTCTTTGAAAAATTTTTTATTCCATAAATAGAAGAAGGCAAGGTATAATGTGATATGTCCTTGTTTAATACGTTCATCGTTATTGAATATTTCCAATATAGTATTGAGGTGAATAATGTAGTTTACACTTTTCATTACGCATCATCATTGTTATTCAAATATTTCTTTTCGCGAAAGCGAACGTCTTTCTCCAGATAAGGGTCATTTTTCTCCACCATTCGTACTTTCTTCTTTGGTTCAGCTTGTTCAAAAAGTGATTGTAGCATTGCTACTGTCGGTTTGGTCTGGTTCTTTTCAATGTCTTTCATTATGGCAATCATTCCATTCATTCGTTTTTTAATAAGAAGTGAAATCCGCTTCTCTAATGTTTCCATATTTGGTCCCATAGACTCTGTTGGCGAAATACAGTTTTCTTCAAAAAACTCAATCATAACCAATAAGGTCATTGATTTTGAAAGTGAGATTTCTTTACAAAATTTATTGAACTTAGCTGCTACTGAAGCTTTAATGCTTAAGCTCTTAAATTGCTCTTTTTCATATCCTTTATCCATTTTTCCGTGAAAAATTTGTTGTCCTTATTTAGTTGTGAGCGTTTTTCCGTGAAAAACAACACTTCAATTTTTAAAACACAAAACAATAAATCGTTGTCAAGCACTAATTTTACTGGTGTTTTGAAAAAAAACTGAATATTGTAACATCGCGCCAGCGTGTTACCCTCTTGCTATACAATCCCTCCATTTAATTTCGGGTTTGCAGTACTTTTTATCTAAAGCTAAAAAGCCTAAGAGGTGTTAAACTACACCTTGCATTTTTTAAGAAAAATCGATTCAACTTTTTAAAGTATTCTTAATAAATACTGGAGACCATTGATATTACTTAATAATGATTATGAGCATATTAGGTCAATAGTTAAGCCAATTATATATGGTTTAGATTGGTGTCAATTAGTTGCCACAATGGCATTTATCTGCATACTTATTATATCTTGAGCGTTTTCCTTTTCTTTTAGCTCAAAAAGCAGGGATTTGATACGTTTTACTATCTATTTATTAGATAAGATTGAGGTGAAAGTAGCCGATGATGATTTAACATCTACTTACTTCCCATAGCGCCATCGCTGTTACCTTTTCGGTAACCGACACTAAAAATTTGAGCGAATAAGAACTTATAAAAGTGAGTGCGCGAACGGTTATGCAGTTCGTTTCGGGTAGAATTTTACAACTTTGTGAAGTGAAAGTTGTAAGTGAAATTAATTAGTGGACTCTATTTCAAATTTGATAGAGTTCTATTCAGATGTAGTTCGCTTGTTAGGCTTAATAGCGAATGAAAGTAATGATAGCTACTTTGAAATTGTGTCCAAGACTTTTCTAAAATGAAGCTCTTTCCCTGTAATGGAGAGCAACGGAATGTAGGGGAATGTGCTGAGTAATTGTAAACATCAAATGACCTGTTAAATAAAATATTTATCTTACCCAATATTTCTGTAAACTAGATTCTAATTTTTAAATGATTACAACTTTATTTTCTGCAATTCTTGCATCTATTCTCCACGTTATTTCAGGTCCTGACCATCTTGCTGCTGTTACACCACTTGCTATTTCTTCACAGAAAAGAGGATGGAAAGTAGGTCTCGTTTGGGGTTTTGGGCATTTAATAGGAATGCTTCTTATTGGTGTACTTTTTTTACTATTTAAAGAGGTTATTCCTATTGAAACTATATCTGGTTACAGTGAGCAGCTTGTTGCTATTGTTTTAATTATTGTAGGTCTCTGGGCGTTCTACCGAATATTTAATGAAAAGAAAAAACATACACAACCACACACACATTCTGACGGAAACACACATATTCACAGCTATGAAAGTGATAGTGAACATCATTCCCATAAAAAGGAAATGAAACAGAATATTCTTTCTTCACTTAGCATAGGGTTTTTACACGGACTTGCTGGGGTAGCACATTTTATATTACTACTTCCTGTACTTGCTTTTGAAACAAAACTTGAAGGTGTTCAGTACATAATAGGATTCGCTATAGGTACAGTTTTAGCAATGACAGCCTATGCATTTATACTCGGCAATATTGCTAGATATTCTAAAAAAGCAAATGACCCAATATTCTTTAAAGGTATTCGATTTGCAGGCGGTTTATTTGCTATAGTTATTGGAATTTATTGGTTATACCTCACTTTTTAAATCACAAATAACCAATCTGTGGTTTCCTGTATCTGCAACAAATAAAGTGTCGCCTTCCGTAGTTATTGAAAATGGCCAATAGATAGCACTTTTAGTTCCGTGCATATTGCCTTTAAATTCGCTACTAGTCGTAAAATCTTTTCTGCCTATAACCGCTTTCGCGAAAGCGTTATTTTCAGTAGGTATGGTGTCAAACTTTAAAATGCGACTGTTCCCTGTATCATTCACTAAAATGCCATCTTTATAAAAGCAAGCATCATACGTCCAATTCAGCGTATTTGCTTCTGGAGCTAGTCTAAACTGATTTTGCCCACAAGCATCAAAATTATCTTGCCCAATAATAATATCAGCTGGTTTTGAAAGTGCGTCTTCTTTAGAATTCCAAATAAGTACGCGATAAAACTGCGTATCGGCGACTGCCATTTGACCTTTACTATTTATTTTAATGGAATAGGGCCAAATAGGGTCGTCGTTATTATAATCTCGCGTCGTGAATGCAGGTTTCCCTATTACTTCATCTGCAGAAGCATAATTTTCTTTTGGAATATTTTTATAAACAAGTATGCGTCTATTTCCTGTATCTGCAATCCATAGACTTTTACCATCAGAAAATAAGCCGTACGGCCAATTAAGTGTTTGAGCAGTTGGGTCACTTCCTATCCCTTTTACATTAGGCAAATTGGTATCAAAACTAGGCTGCCCTAAAACAACATCTGCTGGTTGGGCATTTGATGTAGGTATAGAATGCCATATAAGTACTCTGTGATTCCACGCATCTGCAACAATTAGGGTTTCGCCATCACTCCATAAACCAGAAGGATATTGCAGCGTACTAGCGTTCACATCGCCTCCTGAATTTCTTCCACTATCTTCAACTTCTAGTTGACCTAAAATAACATTAGGTTCTTGAAATTCTGTTGATGGGATTGTATGCCAAATAAAGACACGATTCTGTCCTGTGTCTGAAACAAA
>JBELLO010000160.1:0-3282 GCA_042096495.1 Candidatus Arcticimaribacter sp. | reverse complement strand
CCGCCATCCCAGTTTTTTGCAGCTTTCCTTAAAATTTTGGCAATGTTTAAACGCTCTGCAATTTGAGGAGAAGCTTCGAATTTATTAAAGCCTTCTTTTTTAAGCTTCTTGTATATTTTTGCCACCGCATCATCTAGAAAGTGACCAATCTTTTCCATGACCGTTATCGTGTCGGCTTTTTCTTTAGGGTGCTGACCTAGCTCAATCAGGTTTTGAAACAACTCATTGACATTTGTCATATTAAAGTTCCCGGCCACAATAAGATTGCGGTGCATCCAGTTATTTTGTCTTAAAAATGGATGAACACTTTCAATGCTATTTTTACCAAAGGTTCCATAACGCACATGCCCTAACATCAATTCTCCTACATAAGGGACATTGTGCTTAAGTAATTCTGCATCATCGTTAAGCGCTGGGTTTTGTTCAATCCCATCTTGAATACGAGAACTAATTTGATTGAACACATCTTGTATGGGTTGTTGTGCACTTGAGCGAACGCGGCTAATATATCTTTCTCCCGGGGCCATATTGTACTTAATGCTCGCAAAACCGGCGCCATCTTGCCCGCGGTTGTGCTGTTTTTCCATCATTAAATACATCTTGTTAATCCCATAAAGAGCTGTTCCATATTTCTCTTTATAATACGATAAAGGTTTTTTTAACCGTATCAGGGCAATTCCACATTCGTGTTTTATGGCATCACTCATAGACTCAAAGTTTTATCTGTCCATTCAAAACTAGTTAGTTCTCTAAAACGGTGAATTCTTTCATTCAGCGCTTCAGCTTTTACTTCTTCGATGGCTTTAACGCCAAATGCTTCTACAGTGAAAGAGGCAAAAACAGAGCCAACAACAAGGGCTTGCTTGATGGTTTCAAAGTTAATTTCTTTGGCTTGCGCCAAAAAACCTGCGAGACCACCCGCAAAACTATCGCCAGCCCCAGTAGGGTCAACAACTTGATCAATGGGATAGGCAGGGGCAATAAATACTTTTCCGTCGCCATATAACTGGGCACCGTGTTCTCCTTTTTTAATAATGACATATCGCGGCCCCATTTCGTGGATTTTTTTGGCTGCTTTTGTAAGGGAGAATTCTCCTGTCAAAATCCTTGCCTCTTCATCATTAATGGAAATTAAATTCACTTTTGCGATTACTTCATCTAAGATTTCTCTAAAATTTTCCATCCAAAAGTTCATGGAATCTAAAAGCGTGAAAGTAGCTGGATTTGTCAATTGATCCAAAGCCATTTTTTGAACCCCAGGATGTAAATTACCAATTACAACTACTTCGCTATCCTTAAATTCTGCTGGGATTTGCGGAGAAAAACTTTCTAATACATTTAATTGAGTATCTAAGGTTGTTCTGGTATTCATATCGTCATGATAGCGACCGCTCCAGAAAAAAGTTTTCCCACCTTCAACTCTTTCAACGCCATCGGCATTGACCCCTAGAGAAGTTAATTTCTCCATATCAGACTGGGCAAAATCGTCTCCTATAACAGAAACTAAACCACAGCGGGTAGAAAATTTTGAAGATGCTAATGCAATATATGTGGCCGCACCCCCTAAAATGCGATCTACTTTTTTGTAAGGAGTTTCTATAGCGTCATAGGCCATGGTACCTACAACAAGTAATTTTTTACTCATATGCAAAAATAAACTTCTTTCTGCTTCCTCAAAAACAATTTAGCTGCATTTCTATGCTTTTTGTGACAATTGTTCATAATATACATCATGTTCAATGGCCATCTCTTTTGCTGCAGTAACCGCTAGCTGGTCACAACGCTCGTTTTGAGGATGATCATTATGCCCTTTAACCCATTGAAATTGAATATTATGCTGGGGGTAAATTTTAAGAAAACGCTTCCATAAATCTGGGTTTTTTTTACCCTTAAAGTTTTTCTTTTCCCACCCAAAGACCCATTTTTTATCAATCGCTTCAATCACATATTTAGAATCAGAAATAACCAACACATTCATGGGTTTCTTTTTGAGCTTTTCTAGCGCATCAATTACCGCCCACAATTCCATCCTGTTATTAGTGGTGTGCTTAAAGCCTCTCGAAAATTCTTTGACATAGCCTTTACCTACCCATTCCATGATGATTCCATAACCCCCTGGACCTGGATTTCCCAGTGCAGAACCATCTGTATAAATATGGATATTGGCCATTTAGCTTAACAATTGTTCAATTACTTGGGGAAAATGAGCATACTCAAGTTGTTGCACTTTTGCAGCGATTTTATCTAGGCTATCTTCTGGGTCTAGGCGAACCGCCTTTTGTAAAATCACTCCCCCTTCGTCATAATGTTCATTGACATAGTGAATTGTAATTCCACTTTGGGTTTCCCCTGCAGCTTTTACAGCCTTGTGAACATGCATTCCATACATGCCCTTCCCGCCATATTTGGGTAATAATGCAGGGTGAATATTAATTATTTTATCAGGATAGCGCGTGACTAAAGCGCTAGGGATTTTTCTAAGATAACCTGCTAAAACAATTAAATCTGGTTGATGTTCTTCCATATAGTCCAGCAAAAAGACTTCACTGCTGGCATCAAACCACTGCGAATGAACTCCTAAAGCGTTTACCCTGTCAAATACACCCGCTTCTTTCTTGTTACACAAAACACTGTGTACATTAATATCGCTGTACGGATTAAAATACTGAATGATATTTTGTGCATTTGTCCCCCCACCAGAGGCTAAAATGATGATTTTTTTGCCCATATCTTTAAAAATCAAAAATAGCGCTAAATCCTATAAATAACAAGGAATGACAGAGGATTAAGCAATTTAAACATCGTATAAAAAAGCATTTTAACTTCTTTAAAACATTCTATGCTATAAAGTTTTTATATTTTTGCTGTCAAACAAAACTAAAACCATTTGTAATATGTCTGACATTGCATCAAGAGTTAAAGCTATAATTGTAGATAAATTAGGCGTTGACGAAAACGAAGTTGTAACAGAAGCAAGCTTTACCAACGATTTAGGGGCTGACTCTCTAGATACCGTTGAATTAATTATGGAGTTCGAAAAAGAATTCGATATCCAAATCCCAGATGATCAAGCAGAGAACATTGCCACTGTAGGTCAAGCTATCCAATACATAGAACAAGCCAATTAAAATTTGGTAAGATGAGTCCAAGACGTGTAGTAGTTACCGGATTGGGTGCATTAACTCCTATCGGAAATTCAGTCCCTGCCTACTGGGAGGGACTTATTTCTGGGAAAAGCGGAGCTGCCCCTATCACCTATTTTGATGCAACTGATTTCAAAAC
>JBELLO010000159.1:0-3368 GCA_042096495.1 Candidatus Arcticimaribacter sp. | reverse complement strand
TATACACACTTTCCAGGCGTGCGCCTTCGACCACTCGGCCACCTCTCTAATTTGCCTCGAAATAACGAAAAAAATAGGTCTCCTTAAAATGATTCAAGAGAAAATAAAAAGATTTAGGCCTTTGGTCTAAAGACTTCTTTCGCAGCTAGACTAGTTGCCTTGATGATTTCTTCTTCTGGTAGGGCATAAATATCACTTAATCGACTCACGACCAAAGATAAATAAGCGCTTTCATTTCTTTTCCCTCTGTAAGGTACCGGTGCTAAATAGGGCGCATCTGTCTCCACAACTAAAGAAGTAAGGGGCAACTGCGCTAAAAACTGGTCTATTTTACCATTCTTAAAGGTAGCTACACCCCCTATCCCTAACTTTAAATTATAAGAAATAGCGCGTTTTGCATCTTCTATGCTTCCGGTAAAACAGTGAAAAATCCCAAAAAGATCGTCTCCTTTATTGTCTTCTAATACCGCAAAAACTTCTTCAAATGCATCGCGACAATGAATGACTATGGGCAGCTTTCTCTCTTTGGCCCATTTAATTTGTTGATCAAATGCCTTTTGCTGGGCAGCTAGAGTGCTTTTATCCCAGTAGAGATCAATCCCGATTTCGCCCACAGCGACATAGGCATGTCGATCGAGCATTTCTTTTACATGCTGAAGCTCTTCTGCTACATTTTCTTTTACATGGGTAGGATGTAAACCCATCATTAAATAAACATGATCTGGATAAGCCTTTTCAAGGGCAATCATTCGTTCTGTGTAGGTGCTATCTATCGCGGGAAGATAAAATTCTCCCACGCCTTCTGCTATAGCGCGTTGAATTACCTCATCGCGATCATCGTCAAAGGCTTCGACATATAAATGGGTATGGGTATCAATCATTTTCATGGGGCAAAAATACAGCTTTCGTTTTTTCCTGACTTAATTAAGTATCTTTATTCCCGATGAAAAATCCTTTCAAACCCACTGCTTCTCTCATAAAAATTCCATTGAGGTTTTCTAAAAGCCAACATTTAATCGGAGAATTTACACTAAATGGGAAAGCAGCTGTATTTTTAATTGACACTGGAGCATCGAATAGCTGTGTAGACAAAACACGTGCAGATTATTTTAATTTGGAAGCCGAAGGCGACAATCTACCCCTACAAGGTGCAGGTCAAGAAAAACTATTTGCCCAGTCGAGTGATAAAAGTAGCTTGTGCTATTTTGACAAAGAGATTCACCACCTCAGCTTTATGCTAATTGACATGGACACCATTAATGCTGCCCTGGTAGAACAAGAAGAAGAAAAGATTGACGGAATTATAGGAGCAGATGTTTTACATAAAAAAAAGGCAATCATCGATTATCATCAATGTTGCCTTTATGTGAATGAGAGCAGTTGGTTTTAGAGCTCTAAAGCCTTTTTAGGATCGTTGTCCATCAATAACTCAACTGGGTTTTCTAAAGCCTCTTTTACTGCGACTAAGAACCCTACAGACTCACGACCATCAACAATTCTGTGGTCATAAGAAAGGGCGAGGTACATCATAGGATGAATCTCTACTTTCCCTTCAACAGCAATGGGACGCTCAATAATATTGTGCATTCCTAAAATTCCTGATTGTGGAGGGTTGATGATAGGGGTAGATAACATCGATCCAAATACGCCCCCATTTGAAATGGTAAAGGTTCCGCCAGTCATTTCGTCAACAGTAATTTGACCATCGCGAGCACGAATGGCTAAACGCTTGATTTCTGCTTCTACTCCTCTAAAAGAAAGTCCTTCTGCGTTTCTAACAACAGGCACCATAAGACCTTTTGGTCCAGATACTGCTACACTAATATCACAGTAATCAAACTTGATTTGATGATCTCCATCAATCATAGAGTTAACATCTGGAAATTCTTGTAGGGCGCGAACAACTGCTTTGGTGAAAAAGCTCATAAACCCAAGTCCTACTCCGTGCTTCTCTTTGAACTCTTCTTTGTATTGATTGCGCAAATTGAAAATAGGGGTCATGTTCGCCTCGTTAAAGGTGGTCAACATGGCTGTTTCATTTTTAGCGCTCACTAAACGTTCTGCAACTTTGCGACGCAACAAAGACATTTTCTTTCTTCCAGTTTCTCTGGTACCGTGTGCAGGCGGTGTTCCCATAGATGGAACCGCATCAATTGCATCTTGCTTTGTTACACGGCCATCTCTTCCTGTGCCTTTTACAGCAGCAGCTTCAATTCCTTTTTCATTAAGGATCTTTTTAGCAGCGGGTGAAGCTGTACCAGAAGCATAGGTTGCTGCTGGTGCCGGTGCTGATTCTGCCTTTGGTGCTTCTTCAACAGGAGCTGCTTCAGCCGCGGGAGCAGCTGCGCCTTCAGTGGGTTGTCCTTCGGTATCGATTAAACACACCACTTGCCCTACTTCAACAGCGTCTCCTTCTTCTGCTTTAAGGGTAATGGTTCCGCTAACTTCTGCTGGGAGTTCAAGGGTTGCTTTGTCAGAATCGACCTCTGCAATTGCTTGATCTTTTTCGACATAATCCCCGTCGGCAACGAGCCATTGTGCAATTTCTACTTCAGTAATTGATTCTCCTGGAGATGGGACTTTCATTTCTAAAATCATCGGGAGTGTGTTTAAGTGAATTATTTTGTTTTACGAATAAAATTATCTTTTGTCTGGTCAAAGACATAGTCAATGACTTCTTTGTGTCGTTTTGCTGATCTAGCAGCACTACCTGCAGCAGGTGCTCCATAGAAACGACGAGTAGCGGGTCTAAAGCTAGCAGCTTCTGGCATATGCAGCAATATATGCGACCATGCTCCCATGTTACGGGGTTCTTCTTGTGCCCAGACCACATCGGTCACGGCGGTGTATTTTTTAATCTGCGCATTGATTTCTTCAACCGGTAAAGGGAAAAGTTGCTCAAGACGAACAAGTGCAACATCTTTGATGCCGCGTTCTTCACGCTCTTTTAATAGGTCATAGTAGAATTTACCTGCACAGAAAACAAGTTTCTTCGCTTTTTTAGGATCAATTGAACTGTCTTCTATTAAGGTTTGGAAATGCCCCGTAGTGAAGTCTTTTAAAGGAGACAATACTTGTGGGTGACGCAAAAGACTTTTTGGCGTGAATACGACTAAAGGTTTGCGATAATTTGATTTTACTTGACGACGTAAAAGGTGGAATAAATTAGCAGGCGTAGTACAATTCGCAATAAACATATTGTCTTTTGCGCATAATTGTAGGTATCGCTCCATACGTGCAGAGGAGTGCTCTGCCCCTTGACCTTCATAGCCATGCGGCAAAAGAAGGACTATTCCGTTTTGAAGTTTCCATTTATCTTCGGCAGCAGAGATATATTGATCGATCATAATCTGCGCCCCGTTAGAAAA
>JBELLO010000158.1:0-3371 GCA_042096495.1 Candidatus Arcticimaribacter sp. | reverse complement strand
AAGGAACTATATTTGCAGGAATGAAAATTATAGGGTGGATTTTCAAACACTACTTATCGAAAAAAAATTGACATGGAATACTTTTGGTTAAACGTTTCCTTCATTGTGATGGGATTGTATTCCATTTCCTTATTACTGGTTTTCTTTTACAGTTTAGCACAGCTCAACCTTTTGTTTAATTACAAAAGAGCACAAAAAAACAAGCCTACCTTAACTCCTTTAGATACAAGTGACTCAAATAAAGTTCCTTATGTAACCATTCAACTTCCCGTTTTTAACGAGCTGTATGTGATGGAACGTTTACTAAAGTGCATCAACGAGATTGAGTATCCTAGAGAGCGATTAGAAATTCAAGTCCTTGACGATTCTACAGACGAATCTGTTGAACTAACAAGAAGAATTGTGGCTGACTTACAAAAAGGGGGTCTTGATATTGTACAAATTCGCCGCAAAGACCGGGTTGGTTTTAAAGCTGGGGCCTTAAAAGAAGGTTTAAAATCTGCAAAAGGAGATTTAATTGCCATTTTTGATGCTGATTTTCTTCCTAGAAAAGACTGGTTATTAAAAACGGTACCACAGTTTGATCAAGCAGATATAGGAGTCGTTCAAACAAAATGGGAACACATTAATCACGATTATTCTATTTTGACAGAAGTGCAAGCTTTTGCTCTTGACGCACACTTTACCCTTGAGCAAGTAGGAAGAAATTCTGAAGGTCACTTTATCAACTTTAATGGAACTGCAGGAATCTGGCGCAAAGAAACCATTATTGATGCAGGAAACTGGGAAGGTGACACCCTTACCGAAGACTTAGATCTTAGCTATCGCGCACAGTTAAAAAACTGGAAATTCAAATATCTCGAAGAGGTGGAAACCCCTTCTGAGCTTCCTGTGGTTATGAGCGCAATTCGCTCTCAGCAGTTTAGATGGAATAAAGGTGGGGCAGAGAATTACCAGAAAATGATCAAAAGGGTGATGGTTAAAAAAGGACTTCCCTTTGGGACAAAACTACATTCCATATTACACCTTTTGAACAGCACCATGTTTTTAAATGTTTTGATTGTAGGTATCTTAAGCATTCCTATGCTCTATATTAAAAACGAATGGGGGCATCTCGCATGGTTTTTTAAGATCTCTTCACTATTTATAGTAAGCACAGTCATATTTTTCTATTGCTACTGGGAATTATACCGAAAAAAGAACGGAAGCGGCTTATTACAGTTTTTAGAATACACCAAAACCTTTTTCACCTTTTACACCGTTGCCATGGGCTTTTCATTTCACAATGCTTTAGCGGTTTTAGAAGGGCATAGAGGGAAAAGAAGTGATTTTATTCGCACCCCTAAATTCAATATTCAAGAGTTAAAAGACTCCTGGAAAAACAATAAATATATTCCTAAAAAAGTACACAAAAACACCATCGTAGAAGGCCTATTAGCCCTCTACTTCTTGTTTGGGATGTACAGTGCATTTGCCGTAGGAAATCAAGGGGATTTTGGACTATTCCCTTTTCATTTATTGTTGTTTGTCGGCTTCGGCTTTATCTTTATCAATTCATTTAGAACACAAGGATAATGTTTGGGGGAAACCCTTCTCGTGTTGCGATTCTCGCCTTTCTTATTATTGTTATTTATGTTCTTTTGGGATATTATATCCCTAGAGAAGAAAGCCTCTATTTTTTATCGCTTTATGCCGGGAGTTGGGCCTTAACATTTGTCTTATTAAAGCGTATTTCTACCCAAACGGTCTTCTGGCTAGGTATCGCTTTTCGCTTTGTTTTTCTAATAGCACTACCCTCGCTTTCACAGGATTTCTATCGCTTTATTTGGGATGGTTTATTACTTCAAAATGAACTTAATCCCTATGCCTATAGCCCAAATGAATTAATGACAGATAACGCCCTTTTTAACCCCGTCCTTAAAAGCGAATTGTTTTCTGGAATGGGAGAATTAAGCGCCCAACATTATTCAAATTACCCTCCTGTCAATCAATTGGGATTTTTGTTTTCTGTCAAGTGGCTGCCTAATCATCTTTTAGGCACCGTTGTTATCATGCGCCTCTTACTTATTCTTGCTGAAGTAGGGCTCTTTTTAATCGCCCAAAGAATTCTACGCCAGCTTGATTTGCCCACAAAAAGATTAGGATGGTATTTTCTCAATCCACTAATCATCCTTGAATTGACAGGGAATTTACATTGGGAAGGGGTCATGCTTTTCTTCTTTGCCTTAGGTTTTTGGTTCCTTCTAAAAAAACGCCATAGCCTCGCCACTCTAGCCTTTGCATTTTCAATAGCGACAAAGCTTATTCCATTGCTGTTACTCCCTCTCTTTGCGCGTTTTCAGTCATGGAGAAAAACTGCAGGGATGATTCTGTTTGGCAGTATTAGTCTGCTTGTTCTTTTTGTTCCATTTTTTAAAGATATCGGGATGGAAAATTATTTTGCCACCATTCAATTGTGGTTTAAAAACTTTGAGTTTAACGGTAGCTTTTATTATATCATTCGATGGGTAGGCTATCAAGTAAAAGGCTATAATATCATTAGACAGTGGGGCGAAATCTCCCCCTGGATCATCAGTGGAATTGTTTTTCTTTTTGCCTTTTTAAAACCAAAGAAAAAAGCCCAAGAGGTGTTTACTGCTATGTTGTTTTTAATGACTACCTACTATTTAATGGCGTCAATTGTCCACCCATGGTATGTGATTCCTCTTGTTTTTTTAGGGATGTTTACGCGTTATAGCTTTCCCTTGATATGGAGTATGCTTATTGCGATAAGTTATGTTACTTATGCAGATCCTAACTTTCAAGAAAATTATTTCTTAATCGCCTTAGAATACGGAATTGTGTTAGGTATATTGTGTTATGAAGTAGTACGAAAGAAACCTCTACTTCAACATTTTTAACAGGTTGATCTCTTGTTCTCCCAAGTGTCTAAATCTCCCGCGGGATAAATCTTTTTTAGTCAAATGAGCATAGGTCACCAAGTCTAATTGTTCAATGGTATATCCTACTGCATCAAAAATTTGATGAATCGCTTTATAGGTTTGATCGTGTATTTCTATTCCCACTACCCGCTTTGGTTGCCCGTGAATAAAACTGATATCTTCAACGCTAAGCACCTTATTGCGATCTACAACAATTCCCTTTTTGATTTTATCAACCGCTTCACCAGTTAGGTTTTTATCTAATACAACTTGGTAGATTTTCTTCACCCTTGTATTAAGATTACGCAACTTTGCGATCATTTGTTGATCATTAGTAAACAACAATAAACCCGTAGTAGAACGGTCCATTGCATGTAAAGGATCTATTCTAAAAGGTGCTGCTCTTGCAATCAATTCAAGGACATCTTTCTTATAGTTTCCTTTTTTAAC
>JBELLO010000157.1:0-3407 GCA_042096495.1 Candidatus Arcticimaribacter sp. | reverse complement strand
GTGCTGCTCTTGCAATCAATTCAAGGACATCTTTCTTATAGTTTCCTTTTTTAACGGAGGCTAAAAAGCCTTTTGGCTTGTTCAACAAAACATAGGTAGGTTTATCAGCATTAATGCGTTGACCATCAAATTTAACTTCGTCTCCAGGTTGGACTTGATAGCCCATTTCAGTAACGATTTTTCCATTGACCTTAACGGTCCCTAAACCAATGTGCATATCGGCTTCTCTTCGTGAACACAGGCCAGAATTAGCAATGAATTTATTGAGTCGAATCGTATTTTTTGTTGCCATCTTATTTCTCCTTATCTTTTATTTTAAGCGTAGATTGTCTTTCTCTGTTAATCATTAATTGAATTATATCGGGAGGCTAATAACACCCTATAGGGTTGATTTATAGAACTATAATTGATCATGCTGTGCCATTGCAACAATGATATTTTGGCTCATTGTATTGATTTAAATTGTGTATCGCACTAAAACGATACTACCTACACCCGCTAAAATTAAAAATTTTAACAAATTATGAAGCCAAAGATACGCCTTTTGCTCATCGGCTTTCCATAAGAGGATCAATAATCCCGCAAGAAAGGGCAAGGTGCTTAAAAAATAGTAATACATCATCCCTAATTGCTCTTTTTCTGACAGTAAGAAAGAAACTGCAATGGCTGCAAAAAGCATTAGAAGCGTTAATATATATTTGGTTGTTTTAACCCCAAAAACAACTGCAACGGTAGAATAATTTCGTACCCAGTCTCCCTTAAAGTTTTGCAAATCTTTGACTAAATCGCGAATAAGGATAATCAAAAAGAGAAAACTCGCATGGTACATTACCCAAGTAGAAAGGTTATTAAAATACAAACTGATCGCAAAAAAAGGAGTAATGGCAAGCACAGCTGCAAAGACATTACTGGCCCAGAACGTCTTTTTTAATAGATGGCTATACAGCCAAATTGCCAGCATGTAAACAAAGAAAAATAACACCGCCTTGTAACTAACAAAAAATGATAAACCTAAACACAACAAGTTAAAACAGCCATAAAAAAACAATTGTAGATCTGGTGAAATAAGTTGATGCAACAAGTACTGTTTTGGGCGGTTAATCTGGTCTTTTTCTGCGTCATAAAAATTATTGATCAAATAACCCGCTGCGATGGCTAAAGAAGAAGCCAACACCAATAAAAATAAACGATGATCTGTTAAATGCGCTATCCATGTTTTTTGTGGAGCAAGAATATAACGCGCACTTAGATATTGTGCCGCCACTAAAACTAAAATAGTATATCCTCTTGTTGAGGCGAATACGCCAAAGAAAGGCAGTAAATAAGAATTGAAGGAAGTGTTAGAGAAAAGCCGCATGCTTTTCAGAAATTATAGACCACTTCTAATTGGTAGTCTTTTAAGGCTAATTTTGCTTTCTCTATATTCTCTGTAAAACCAAGGATATAGCCACCACCACCAGAACCACACAGTTTGAGATAATAATCATTTGTCTCTAATCCGTTTTTCCACAAAGCGTGGAATTTTTCTGGGATCATGGGTTTAAAGTTGTTCAACACTAAATGAGACAACTTTTTTGTGTGAGTAAAAAGAGATCTTAAATTTCCCTGAAGGAAATCCTCGATACACTGGTCTGTGTATTTGATAAACTGGTCTTTCATCATTAAACGAAAAGACTCTTGCTCCATACTTTGCATAAAAATAGACACCATAGGGGCTGTCTCTCCTACAATCCCACTGTCTAATAAAAATACCGCGCCTTTCCCTTCTGGATTTTGAGAAGGAAGACCAGTGGGTTCAATACTGTTCTTAGAGTGGATCAATAATGGAAGGCTTAAATAGCTGTTCAAGGGATCTAAACCAGAAGATTTTCCGTGGAAAAAAGATTCCATGGCAGCAAAAACTGCTTTGAGCTTTACCAGCTTATCCTTCGTTAGATTTTCTAAAACAGTAATTTTATCTAGTGCATATTGATCATAGATTGCTGCAACAAGTGCACCACTACTCCCCACGCCATATCCTTGCGGAATACTGCTATCGAAATACATCTTTTGTTCAAGATCTGATGCTAGACGTTCCCAATCAAAGGTGACTACCTCTTTCGAAATAGTCTCTAAATGCGCACAAAAACGCTTTAATTTCTCGTGCGAATCTTCAAACTCTGAGGTAGCATTTAACTTTAACGCACCGCGATAAAAATTATAGGGTATTGATAATCCTTTGGAATCTTTGATGATTCCATACTCTCCAAAGAGTAAGATTTTAGCGTAAAATAATGGGCCTTTCATAGCAAGACAAACTTACAACTTTTTAGCGCCAGTACCAACTTGATCTTCAATGTATTGTCCAGCTTCGCAAAAAGAAGCAAGATCACTTGCAATAAAAGCACTAATGGCATTTTTATGTTCTTCTGGATATAGCAGATGCACATTTGCTCCTGCATCTAGGGTAAAACACAAGGGTAGTTTTGTGTCTTCTCTAAACGCCCAAATTTTATTGAGCACAGCTAAAGTATTAGGCTGCATCAACACAAAATATGGGTTTGAAGCCATCATCAAAGCGTGTAAAGTAAGGGCTTCTAATTCGACTAATTGCATAAAGTCGTCTAGTTCTCCTTTGGCTAGAATAGCCATCAAACGCGCCATATGCTGGTGCGCTTGTTCAAATCTTGCAGTGGCATAGGGGTGGTTTTCCATCAATTGATGTCCCAAAGTGCTACTCACCTTTTTCTGCCCTTTATCAATAATCAGAATGGTGTCTTGATAAGTGCGGAAAACAGGATGGATCTCCTGGTCGATACAAGTAGCAAATTCTTGTGAACTCCCTTGAATGGCCTTAGTCTCTCCCCACGACATCATAGGCCCTTGAATGCTTCTTGCTGCACTTCCTGAACCCAATCTAGCTAAAAATGAAGCCTTTTGATGAAAAACTTCTTGAGATGCAAAGCCAACTCCCTGCTCTTCTATACTAAGCAGTGCAAGTGCAAGTGCACTCATGCTTGAAGCAGAAGAGGCAATTCCACTACTGTGCGGAAAAGAGTTTGATGAAGAAATTGTTAAATCATGCTCGAATAAATAGGGGCAAAAGGATTTAATTCGATCAAAAAAAGCTTCCATTTTAGGGTGAAAAGAAAGTTGCTCTTTCCCTTCAAATAAGAAAGAAAAAGAGAACTGATTGTCCCTTTCTTTTGGTTTAAATTGCAAGTGCGTAGTGGTAGCACAATTGGTCAGGGTAAAGCTTAATGAAGGGTTTTGAGGCAATTGCTTTCCATATTTACCCCAGTACTTTACTAAGGCGATATTAGATGGGGAAGACCAACTCACTTTTCCTTCTTGTGCAGGAAAAGCAGCGGCCATAAATTCTTTTTCAATAGTCATGGGTTAAAGATAAGACATTCAATGGCATGATG
>JBELLO010000156.1:0-3416 GCA_042096495.1 Candidatus Arcticimaribacter sp. | reverse complement strand
AAGTTCAAGTCTTGTCATCCCGACTCAATAATAGCAAGGCTTCCAAGAAATTGGGGGCCTTTGTTGTTAATAATAGTGACGTATTTAGTGACGATTATTTGCTTAATTTCTCTAAAAAGTGAATGCGATCTTCTCTAGCCTCTTGTAATAATACTGATACCCCATTATATTTACTCAAATCCAAACTAAAAATGATGAAATTTCGATTCGCAGTTTTATTGATGTTAATGTCGTCGGTTGTCTTTGGACAGCAAATGGAATATAAAAAGGGTAAGGTTTATTACGAGGGAAAATCAATTAGCTTGAAAGAGGCTCATTCGATAAGTCTCGATCAATTAAGTAATGGTGCGGCAACGAAATTTGATGCAATGAATGAATTCCCGATTCGTAAGGTTCAAATAGGACTAGGTGTATTTGGGGGTTTACTGCTTTACACTGGAATAGAGGCTATGATTATCGGCACCGAAGGTGCGGTGGTCCCTTTTTTGTTGGGTTCCGGTACTATCGCTGGAGGTGTCTTGCTCGAGCTAAAGCGCCGCGAAAATATTAAGTCGGCAGTTATTTTATTTAATGATGACTTAAAGTTCAAGGATAAAAGGTTGAAGGCTGAAGAACTTCGCCTTCAAAGAATAGAAAAACAACGACAAGAAAAAAAGGCTAGTGAACAAAAGCGTAAGAACAAAGAAAAGAATCGTATCGATAGATTTCACGCTACATTGGCAGAACGATTGAGTCAACCGTTGAATAATATAGAAGGGGTTTATAAGAGTATTGACCAAGGAGAACAGTACGAATATGATATAGCAATATTAAAGTCTTTGACAGAAAATAAATACATCGGTCTTGTACTTGAGTCCACAGATCCTACAGTACGGACAGGATACGGACTTTTGAGTTTAATACCGACTGCTCAGCCTAATCTGTATTTTGTTAATTATCAAGATAAAGCGGGTAACATATTCAAAAATAAAACCGCTGAACTCAGTGGTGGAGTGCTTGTAATGGGAATGAAATCATTTGTTAAAATGTTCCCTTCAGAAAATGATAAAAGAAGATTTAACGAAATTGATCCACTTTTTGATTGGGAGAGCTCTGGAAGCGGGGTACTAATAAACAAGGAAGGTTATGTAGTTACAAATAATCACGTGGCGTCTGGCGCAAAAAGGCTACGGATCTCATTCCAAAATGATTCGATAGATTACAATGCTGTAATTATTTCTCAAAACGAGGCTACAGATGTTGCAATTCTCAAGATAGAAGATGATCGATTTGAGTCCAACATAGACCCCGTAAATTGGGAGACTGATTTTAATTTAGGACAAAAAGTGTTTACACTTGGCTACCCGATTAGTGATAAAATGAGTAACAATGTCAAGGTAGTTGATGGTATTGTTAGCGGAGAAAATGGCCGTATGGGTAATTCCTTTTACTTTCAAACCACCTTGCCTGTCTGGTACGGTAATTCAGGAGGTCCTTGTTTTAACTCCAAAGGTGAAATCCTAGGTCTGGCAACACAAATTCTTTTTGATAGAGGAGAAAAGGTAGATAATGTGGCCTACGTGACAAGGACTGAAAACATCTTAAATCTAGCTGGCGATATTATCCCAGTGAATAATCCCGCGGGGGAGGAAGAGTCTTTAGAGAAGCTCATAGATAAGTTAATACCATATTCTGTCTTCATCAAAGTGAATTATTAATTCAAGAACCCCGCTCTTGGCGGGGGGCTTTTTCGTTTACTACTCCGGCAAATCCTCCACATCCAACTGCTTCACTTCTAATCCCCTTAAATAGGTTAAGGATACTTTCATCTACTTGCTTTAGACAAAAAAAAAGCCCCTTCCGAAGAAGAGGCTACATATATAAATATGTGGTTAAGCGCTTAGGATAACTAAAAGAATCCAAGTTCCCCAGCCTCCAGCATTAGCTGTTACGGCTTTAGCTCTCGCTTTCTTTCTGTAACATTCTATGTACTGGTAGTCTTTCATTAATTCCGTATTTCCTGACATTGCGATAGTACCGTAATCATTTGCTGGATGAAAGTCTTTGACATATTTATGTATGATTGCAAATGGTCCGAAAAACATTCCTCCTAAAAAGTTGATTGCCGTTTTACCTCTCATTTGAGCATCCATTGTGCCTGCAAGACAAGGATTGTCTTCTTCAAGTAAGGTTAATAGCACCTCTTTATTATGAGTGTAGTTTTGGTTGTCAGAACCCAAGTAAAGTGATTCAATATTTTTGAACGGCACAGAATAACGCTCATCGTTTAATTCAAAAATGACTTTAGATTTCTTCACTTTTTTAATCTCAACATCATAGGCCTTGCCATCAATGGTGATTACATCAGCGAAAGTGTAAGAACTACAAAAGACGAGTGCGAGTAAAAGAAGCTTTTTCATTTGATTTTGTTTTCGTGATTATTAATTTAGACTAATAAGTTAATGATAAATCTCCATTTATCCATTTATCCATTAAAACATTAATCTTTCACGACGCATTACCGATTCGTAGCCTTTATAGCTTCGTTCAATTGCTGAGCTACCAAACTAAAATTCTTGTCCGCTTTCTCCAGCGGCCCCATATTGTATTTTCCGCGAAGGACTAATGCTGTTCCTATAACAACACTGATTTGACCTAATATATCAAAATCTCCTTCATTAAATATAAAACCTTGTCGATCATTTGGGCTCCAAGGCCACCATATGGTAAATCCGAGGCCAATATAGATATAACCAACGGATGTTGATATACTATTTAGAAACTTGGCCTGGCTTGAGGTGCTTGCAAATTTTAGTTTCACCGCTCTAGCAAGTCTTTTTTTTCCAACATTATAGCTAATTGTCATATCATTGATCTGTTTCAATGACAATTCTTCTCCATTCTGAGTGAAGGTTCCATTATCGTATTCTATGTAGTCTTGACTGAAAGCAGAGATTGATATCAGTACTGCAGCAATAGTAGTATGTAGTTTCATAGGTATAAGCGATTTTGTGTAGTAGGAAGCTAACAATTTAAAATTCCTCCGTCATAAGAAGTAATCTCACGTACATAAACTTTAGCTCTTCTATCCCTAAAAGGTTAACTCATTTCCGCATATAAGTTTCATTTATGGGATATATACAACTTGGGTAAATCCTCCAAATCCAACTGCTTCGCTTCGGAGGGGCTTTTTCGTAAACAACTTTTACTTCTTCACATTTCTTGGAGCTCTGGTAGCAGGCTTATTACACTTGTAGTCTGTAACTCATACAGGTGTAAGTATTGGGCGTGTCCTTCGAGGTGCGCCATTTTTTGTTAAATTGGGTGATCAGCGAGAACGTAATAAAACAATGTAATTCACCCAACAGTCTCGTTCGTCAACTGGCATAAAATTTGTTCTGGTTAGTACTCTAAAACAAAGTTGTTATGAACTTCAA
>JBELLO010000155.1:0-3417 GCA_042096495.1 Candidatus Arcticimaribacter sp. | reverse complement strand
TTAATCCTTCAGAGGGTTTGTCTAATCGACCGATGGGAAAAATACGGGTTGGAAAATTGATATAATCAATGATATTGTCTTTTTCGACGCGAGTATCTGTTGTACAAACAATGCCCACTGGCTTATTAAAAGCAATATAAACAGGCTTATCTCCTGCTTGATCCACCACAACACCATCTACTGCAATCTGGTCTACTGGGGTAACTTTTAAGCCCATTTCAACAGCTTGATCATTTACCGTGATTCTACCCTCTTGAATTAACTTGTCTGCTGCACGTCTAGAGCAATAGCCTATTTCACTAAGGTATTTATTGATCCGTACCGGTTGATTTTCTTCCATGCTTAGTCTAAATTGATTTCTTCGCCTATCTTTAACCTAAATCGCTTTCTAAAAAGATGGACAAACAAATATAGGAAAGGGGTGTCGATTGCCGCGATTAAAACCTTAAAGACTATACTCGAAAGCGTTAATCCCCAAAACAAATCCCAGGGCAATACCCCAAAGAGACACAAGAGCAAAATCACTGTACCAGAGTCAATAATTTGAGAGGCAAAAGTCGAAAAGTTATTACGGAGCCAAAGGTGTTTCCCTTCGGTTAATTTTTTCCAGAAGTGGTAAATTCTAATGTCGATAAACTGCGCAAAGAGGTAGGCAATCATGGAGGCTAAAACAGCCAAAGGCGAAAGAGAAAACACTTTTGTAAAAGTCCCGTCATCTATAGGAGAAGTAGGAATGGCAGGAGCAGCACCAGCAACTAATAAAATCCCGATAGAAAAAAAAGAGGCAAATATTCCTGCAATGACCACTTGGTTCGCCCGTTTTTGTCCGTAAATCTCTGAGATAAGATCGGTGATTAAAAAGGTAATAGGATAGGGTAAAATCCCAACAGAAAGTTCAAACAAAGGAACCCCCATAATACTTGTATCAAAAGGGTACCAAAAAAAGAACTTTTGGAAAATAAGATTCGACACCACCAAAGAGGTGATAAACAACGCTGCCAGATAAAGATAAATTTTCTGGGCTAAGGCCTTATCAGATCTATTCATGCACTACTTGATTTCTACTGAATAAGGCAAACGAATTTCTATTTTAGGGCGATCGTCTTGCGCTTTTAAACCGGTTAAAAAGGCGCTAATTTCACTGGGGTAATTCGCCAGTATTTTTTCTTCTAAACGAGCAAAGGGCCCCATAGCCGAAAACACATCTTCTAGTTCTGGTTCAATCTTAGGATAAGAAATCAAGTTATACTCTTCTATTTCAGCGAGTCTAGCAGCGGCGGCTAGGGCTTGATCCATCCCACCTAAACCGTCGACTAATCCGTTTTCAAGGGCTTGTTCCCCGGTCCAGACACGACCTTGTGCAACGGCTTCGACTTCTTCAAGGCTCATGTCTCTCCCATCGGCGACACGTTGTTTAAAGGTATCGTATACCTGTTCAATTCCTTCTTTTATACTAGCGCGAAAATCTCCAGATGGAGCTTCATAAATACTGTAGCCTAATGCGTTTTTGTGGGTTTGCACATGTTGTACATTAATCCCTATATCGTTTGTAAATCCTTTGATATTAGGAACTGTTGCAAATACGCCGATTGAACCAGTAATGGTCATGTCATTCGCATAGATTTCGTCTCCTGCAACAGCCAGATAATACCCTCCAGAAGCGGCGACATTTCCCATAGACACCACTAGGGGTTTTTCTTTTTTGGCTTTGACTAAAGCCTGCCAGATAATATCTGAACTCAAGGCGCTTCCGCCAGGAGAATCAACCCTTAAAACAATGGCTTTTACTCGGCGGCTTTTTACTGCTTGATCAATGGCTTTTAAAAAGACCTCTTGGCCAATGATATTCTCGCTCCCCTCGCCGTACAAGACTGGCCCTTGCGCATAGATAACAGCGATACGTTCACGTACTCCCTTTTTAGCGAGTCCATTTCCGGAAATGAGTTGCCCCACACTTACTGTTTTGAGACGACTGTCTATCTCTATCCCAACGGCATTCTTTAGTTTATCGGTATACTCATTTTCATAGGCTAAAGCATCGATTAAACCATTTTCTTGAGCGTGTTGTGGTTGAGTTGCTTTTAAGCCATTTGCAATTTCGTCTAATTGGCTTGTGGTTAAATTTCTTCCAGTAGCGATGGCCTCACTTATGCTTCCCCAAACGCTGTTTAACAAAGCAGAAATCTGGGTGCGATTTGCTTCGCTCATTTCGCTTTCGAGATAAGGTTCTACAGCGCTTTTATACTTTCCATGGCGAACAACTTCCATTTTAAAGCCATACTCTTCTTGAAAGTCTTTATAGTAGAGCACTTCGGCCGCAAGGCCTTTAAATTCCATTCCACCCATGGGATGTAGAAAAATAGAATCTGAGACAGAAGCGAGGTAATAGCCCCTTTGCGAGAAGTAATCCCCATAGGCGTAGATAAATTTTCCTTCGGATTTAAATTCTTCAAGGGCTTTTCGAATTCCCTGAGCTTGAGACCAGCCCATTGCAGGAAATTGAGCCTGTAAATCGATCCCTTTTATACGGTCGTCTTTTGCCGCTTTGCGGATCGCACGAACAACATCGTAGTACTTTAACACCTCTTCCCCTAAACCTAAGGCGAGTTCAATTTCTTGTGTCGCTCCTACATTATCGTACATCGGCAGATCTAAATCAAGTTCTAACAAGCTATTCTCACGGATATCTACTTGAAGGGCATCCTCTGAAGAAACAGCGGTAGCGATACCAGCAATACTCATCACAAACAAAAGTCCAATAAAAATAAAGGCGACTACTGTTCCTAAAACCGAAGCCAAAAAACTCTTGAAAAAATTCATATTCTCACTTTTTTTAATTGTCTATAAATTAGGCGTAAATTTCTACTTTTTGTTACAGACTTGCCGTTTTTTGACGAAAAAAGTTACCTTTATTTGAACCCAAATTAACACTTATGAAAAAATTATGCCTACTCACTTTTCTATTGTGCTTTTGTTTTGCTTGTAAAGTCAATCAATACACGGGAAAAAAAACCCTCAATTTTTTTAGTAACAAACAAGTATTTCCTGTTGCCTTTAAAGAATACAGTAGTTTTATTACAAAAAATCCCCCAGTCAAAAACACAGCAGAAAGCCGTCAAATCAAAGCCATTGGTCAAAAGATAACCGCTGCAGCCCAAGCTTATTTTAACCACAAAGGACAAGCCGAATTTTTAAAAGATTATGCCTGGGAATACAATTTGATTCAAAATGATCAAAAAAATGCCTGGTGTATGCCGGGGGGAAAAATAGTCTTCTATACCGGAATTTTACCGATTGCAAAAACCCCAGACGGGATTGCAGCTATAATGGGACACGAGGTTGCTCATGCCCTTGCAGACCACGGGGCACAACGCATGAGTGCAAATGCGATCAAAACAGGCTTAGACTTTATTGCCG
>JBELLO010000154.1:0-3433 GCA_042096495.1 Candidatus Arcticimaribacter sp. | reverse complement strand
TTTGGCATCGAAGATGACTACCTAGCCCTCTTTAGAAATTCAAAAATCTTTATGGAGCCTGAAGAAAATAGCTATGACAATCCCATTCAGTACACTCAAGATCCACTTTTAAGTGGTTATATTTCAGAGGAACTACTAGAATTACTCAAAGGCTCTGTTCCTTTTAAGGTAAAATCAAAAGGGAGAGGTTCTATCCTATTGATGACCGATAACACTAACTTTAGAGCCTTCTGGCTAGGCACACAACAATTGTATGCCAACATGCTCTTTTATGCGGATTTTATGTAATTAACGAACAATCTGTCCATTTTCCACAGCTGCCTGTGGAGAGAGAAGAAAAACATCATTGCCTTGTGTTGCACCCAGCACAAGGCATTGACTATTAAAATCGGCAATTTTTTTAACAGGGAAATTCACCACAGCCACCACTTGGCGACCTAACATCTCTGTAATTGAATAACGCGTTGTTATTTGAGCAGACGATTTTAAGACCCCAAGGGGGCCAAAATCAATCGTAAGCTGGTACGCTGGTTTTTTAGCCTTAGGAAAGGCATCAACTTGCACTACTGTCCCTACGCGAAAATCTACTTGCTCAAAATTATCAAACTCAATCAATTACTTATTTTTTAAAGAATATATCATCTAAAATCCATGCAGGACCGATGAGTAAAAATTTTAAATCATCAAAAAAAGAAGGTTTAGCCCCTTCTAATTTATGGCCATAAAACTGCCCTAGCCACGCAGCTACAAAAATACCTAAGGCAGCTTGCCATAAGGGCATTACAGTAGCAATTTGAGCATTACCAAAAATGCATAAACTCAAAAAGGCTAAAATCAAAACACCCATTTTAACAGAGAGTCTTAAATAGAAAAACATAATAGGAATCAAGGTTACCACCGCCCAGTTAGCGATCGCATCAGATTGAATCCCCGTTAAGTTGATTAATAAATCATTAGGGATAGACATAAATAAGCCTACCACAGAAAATACAATTAGCGGTACACAAACAAAGTGGATCGCTTTATTAGTTTTGTTTTGATGGCTTTCTGCATAAGCGTCTAGCCAATCTTGCATAGTTTTCATAAGTCAAATGTATATTTACTTTCAAATTACATAATTTTAAGGAATAAAAAAAAATATGGCACTCGTTGAATCAAATATGCTCCCGCTGAGGACAATTGCTCCAGACTTTTCTTTACCTAATGTGGTCGATAGTTCTATCAATTCACTCCAGCAATTAAAAGGAGAAAATGGCACCATCGTTGTCTTTAGTTGTAATCATTGCCCCTATGTCATCCACTTATTAGATGCTTTTGTGGCATTCGCCAAAGAAAATAAAGGCAAGGGAATTGAAACGATCGTCATTTCAAGTAATGATGTAGAAAATTACCCAGCAGACCACCCAGATTTAATGCGAGAGCTTGCCCTTGACAAGAACTTTTCTTTTCCCTATTTATACGATGAAAGTCAAGCAGTGGCAAAAGCCTATGATGCAGCTTGTACGCCAGACTTTTATTTACTCAATGCAAAAAACGAATTGGTCTACCGCGGTAGATTTGACGCGTCTAGACCTGGAAACAACACTCCCATTACAGGAGAAGATCTCCAAAATGCCGTAGACGCTTTACTAAAAAAAGACCCCATACTAGAAAAACAATATCCTAGCATGGGGTGTAATATAAAATGGAAAGCAGGAAATGAACCTGCCGGTTTTTTTATTTAAAGTCGACTAATTCTACTTCAAATTTTAAGGTCGCATTAGGAGGAATAACACCACCTGCACCAGCTGCACCATAAGCAAGGTCAGATGGAATGATTAAGGTCGCTTTTGCTCCTTTATTTAAAAGGGCAATTCCTTCATCCCAACCCGGGATTACTTGTCCCACCCCTAAACTAAATTCGATAGGTTGATTGCGCTTAAAGGAAGAATCAAAAACAGTCCCGTCAAGTAACTCGCCTTTGTAATGTACTTTTACACTATTCCCCTTTGCAGGTTGATCTCCTTCTCCTGCCTTATCAATATGGTAAAATAAACCGCTCTCTGTTTGATCAAATCCTTTTGTGATACCCGCTAGTGCTTCTGCTTGAGCTGCTTTTGCAGCTTCAATCTTAGCGATCTTATCTGCTTCAAAAGCGTCAAAGGCTGCTGTTGCATCAAAAGCTTCGGCTGCAGCACCTACACGAATAATTTCTAATGCATCTACTTTATCCCCTTGTGCAATACTGTCGACAACATCCTGTCCTTCGATCACATGTCCAAAAACAGTATGCTTATCATCTAACCAGGGTGTCGCTAGGTGAGTGATAAAAAATTGACTTCCGTTAGTTCCTGGACCTGCATTAGCCATTGAAAGCACGCCAGGTTTATCATGACGCAATTCTGGGTGAAATTCGTCGTCAAACTGATAGCCTGGACCGCCCATACCAGATCCTTGTGGACATCCACCTTGAATCATAAAGTCTGGGATTACACGGTGAAAATTAAGGCCGTTATAATAAGGCTCACCTGCTGGCTTTTCGTTGTTCTTTTTACTTCCTTCTGCTAGACCTACAAAGTTCGCCACAGTTCCTGGCGTCTTGTCATAGCTTAGTGATAATAGTATTTCTCCCTTTGGAGTGCTAAATTTAGCATATAGTCCGTCTTGCATAGTACGTGTTTTTTAGACGGCAAATATAGGGGAATAAGGTGGAATTAATTCGCTACCTCATTAGTGAATTTAATCCGATAGAGTCTAATCTCTTCCTCGTCATAATCTCCTTCGAACTCTTCAATAGCTTCAGCGATGGTATCATTTTCTGCCTCCATAAAATATTCGTGCAACTCTTCTTGCTGATCTTCGTCTAATATTTCGTCGATCCAATAATTAATATTTAGCTTTGTCCCAGCAAAAACAATGGTTTCCATTTCATGGATAAACTCTGTCATATTCATGCCCTTTGCAGAGGCGATGTCTTCAAGGGGTAATTTTCGATCGACACTTTGTATCATATACAACTTTAATCCAGAGTTTGCACCAGTACTTTTGACCACTAAATCATCTGGACGGGCAATATTATTATCCTCTACATATTGCTTAATCAGATCGATAAAAATGGGGCCATATTTTTTGGCTTTCCCTTCTCCTACTCCGTGGATATTGATCATTTCTTCCACAGTAATAGGATACTTTAGAGTCATGTCATTGATAGAGTTTTCTTGAAAAACAGTGTATGGGGGCACCTCATTTTTATCGGCAACTTGCTTGCGCAATTTTACCAATAAATTTTTCAATGGTAGATCATTAACCGTATCTCTCACTCCAGTAAAAGCAGGTTTTGCTTTCTCTGTATAGGCATGGTCTTCTGTCATTAAAAACGATACGGGCTTTGCTTGAAAAGCAACCCCTGCTTCAGTTATTCTAATAACGCCATAAGTTTCTATGTCTTTCTTTA
>JBELLO010000153.1:0-3450 GCA_042096495.1 Candidatus Arcticimaribacter sp. | reverse complement strand
AACAACAGCTTGCCAATTCTTTTATGATTGTGAAAATTGTAAAGAAGTATTACGCCCTAAAGAAGGAGATTGCTGTGTATTCTGTTCTTATGGCACCGTGGCTTGTCCACCTATTCAACAGGATAAAAGTTGTTGCAGTTAATGAATTATACTGCTAAAAATATTAGGACTTTTATTGGTGCTCGCCGTTTTGATGAGTCTCGCACTTTTTATAGAGAATTAGGTTTTGAAGAAGTAATACTCAATGAAAAGATGTCATTGTTCAAAGTGAATGAGAATCTCGCCTTTTACCTACAACGCTACTATGTAAAAAAATGGATTCATAATTCAATGATATTCTTAGAAGTAGATGATATTGAATCTTGTGAAAAAGACCTAAAATCAAGAGGTCTTCAAGACAAATATAAATATGTTCGTTTTACCGAAATTAAAAATTTTGATTGGGGACGGGAATTATTTATGCACGACCCTTCAGGGGTGCTTTGGCATTTTTGCCAGTTTAGTTGAACTAGTCAACGCGAAATATTAAATGCCAAAATATTGTTCCGCATTTGGAATAAAAACGATAGTATCTATTCTGGGTGCAGGTGGCTTGGTCACGATGTGGGCAAAAGTATTCACCGATATAGGCGTAGCACTATTGGCTATCTTGAATGCCATACGAATACAAAGAATGAGTTAGAAGTAAATCTCATTCAGCACATTCCCTTTCATTCCGTTGCTCTCCATTTCATGAAAAGAGCTTCATTCACAGACATCTTGGACACAATTTCAAAGTTTGCATCATTATTTCTACACCAGTTATTGAGCTGAATAAGCTAATTACATCTGAACAGAACCTGGTCAACTTTGAAATAGAGTCCGTCAATTAACTTCACTTACACCTTTCACTTCACAAAGTTTTAAAATTTAGCCCGAGACGAACTGCATAACCGTTCGCTCACTCACTTTTATAAGTTCTTACTCGCTCAAAATTTTAGTGTCAGTTACTGAAAAGGTAACAGCGATGGCGCTATGGGAAGTAAGTAGATATAAATTATCATAGGCTACTTTCATCTCAATTTTCAATATTAAAAGGATAGTAAAACTTATCAAATCCCTGCTTTTTGAACTAAAAGAAAAGGAAAACGCTCAAGATATAATAAGTATGCAGATAAATGCCATTGTGGCAACTAATTGACACCAATCAATACCATATGTTATTGGCTTAAATATTGACATAATATTCTCAGAACCGTAATGAATAAATATTAGTCTTTCTTTCTATTTAATAAGATTCTTTCAAAAAATAGAATAGTTATTTCTTAAAAAATGAAAGTATAATTAATCAACTCAAAAGCTTTTTAGCTTTAGAAAAAAAGTACTGCAAACCCGAAATGAAATGAAGGGATTGTATAGCAAGAGGGTAACACGCTGGCGCGATGTTACGTTATTCAGTTTTTTTTAAAACACCAGTAAAATCAGTGATTGACAGCGATTAACTGTTTTGTGTTTTAAAAATTGAAGTGTTGTTTTTCACGGAAAAACGCCCACAGCCCAATAAAAACAATAAATTTTTCACGGAAAAATGGATAAAGGATATGAAAAAGAACAATTTAAGAGCCTAAGCATCAAAGCTTCAGTAGCGGAAAAATTCAATGGGTTTTGTAAAGAAATGTCACTTTCAAAATCAATGACCCTATTAGTGATGATTGAATTTTTTCAAGAAAATAATATTTCCCCAGTAGAATCAATAGGACCAAATATGGAAACCTTAGAAAAGCGAATTTCATTACTCATCAAGAAACGAATGAATGGAATGATTGCCATAATGAAAGACATCGAAAAGAACCAGACCAAACCAACGGTAGCAATGTTGCAATCTCTTTTTGAACAGACTGAACCAAAAAAGAAAGTACGAATGGTAGAGAAAAATGACCCATATCTGGAGAAAGACGTTCGCTTTCGCGAAAAGAAATATTTGAACAACAATGATGATGCATAATGAAAAGTGTAAACTACATTATTCACCTCAATACCATATTGGAAATATTCAATAACGATGAACGCATTAAACAAGGACATATCACATTATACCTTGCCTTCTTCTATTTATGGAACAAGAATTTTTTCAAAGAGACCTTAACCATAAATCGGGAGCTCATAATGGAGCGCGCAAAGATTAAATCAAAAACAACGTATCATAATCATTTACGAGATTTAGATGCCTGGGGATATCTTACCTATTATCCATCATATCATCCATCAAGAGGTTCTAAGATTAAGATGACCAGAGCTTGTTCCAAAAGTGGTACAACCAATAGTACACTGAAGGTCCAAATTTTGGACAACTCCGTTCCAAAACCTAGCCAAAATTTGGTATCTTCTTATAAACATAAAACAAAAGAAAACTTAAATAAACAGCCTGTCTTATTTTTTAATGAAAGTGAAGTCATTTCATTTTTCAGACAAAATAGTTGGCCAGAAATAGAGGCGAGAAAATTCTATGTATTCATTAAATCCAAAAAGTGGAAAACAGACAATTGGCAAACTATAGCGAGGATTTTTGCTAAAAACGATTTTGAATTAAAAGAACCTAAAATGAGGAGTCCAATTTCTGGCTATGTAGAAAAACTAAGAAACGACGGGGATAAGGACGATTGAATGCCCCTTTGAAAGGCTATTTTATTTTTCTTTCTGCTACTTGTTTTGAAGCCTGCATTTTAGCCTTGAGTATCTTCATATCTTCGCTCACTTTTCTATCCAAAATTTTAGCGTAATGCTGTGTAGTTCTTAAAGATTTGTGACCAAGCATTTTGCTTACAGATTCGATAGGTACACCGTTTGACAATGTTACTGTAGTGGCAAAAGTGTGTCTCGCCAAATGAAAAGTAAGGTTTTTTCTAATCTTACAAAGTATCGCTATTTCCTTGATATAGGCATTCATTTTTTGATTACTTAATACCGGAAGTAATCTTCCTTTATTAGAAACATCAGGATGGTCGTCATACTTCTTTAGGATATCAATAGCAGTCGGTAATAGTGGAATGCTACTCCGCGTATCGGTTTTAGAACGTTTTATTTTAATCCATTTGTCCCCATCTATACCAATTACTATGTCATTACGCGAAAGCTTCTTTACATCGGCATAAGCAAGTCCAGTAAAGCAAGAAAAAAGAAATATGTCTTTTACTTGGTCCAAACGTTCTGTATGTAATTCCTTTTCCACCATCTTTTGAATTTCTTCTTCGGTAAGAAATTCTCTCTCAACTATTTTGAGCTTCGCTTTCCAATTTGCAAATGGGTCTTTCTGAATCCAATCGTTAGCAAAAGCGATACGTATGATTTTTTTGAAATTTGTGACATACTTAATAGCTGTGTTATGCGCGCACTTTCGTTCTGTTTTTAAGTAGTATTCTAAGCCCGATATAAATTTATGGTCTACATCTTTTACTGGAATATCCTCAAGGT
>JBELLO010000152.1:0-3474 GCA_042096495.1 Candidatus Arcticimaribacter sp. | reverse complement strand
TATTACGGTTATGGCTTTTATAACAATCCTTATTTCTATGGAGGTGGTTTTTGGAATGGATTTGGGTATGGATATGCCTACAATAATCCCTACAGTAGACCATTTAATCGCATCAATAACAACCGAAGGTCTAATGCCGCTCGAAACCGCGCTTACAGCCCCTCTTATCGAGGTCAAGCGGCAATTGGTGGGCGATCTCAAATCAATACTCGTGCGGTTCAAAGAGAGAACAACTCGCCTGCTAACGCTTCACTTGAAAACGGGAACGCCAGACAATCAAGAACAGCAAACACAGAGATCACATTGCCTAATCTTGTTCAACAAGGAAGGACAGCGAGTGTACGTCAAACACAAAACCTCGATGATACCGAAAACCGTGTGAGACGTTCACAGAATAGCCAAGAGAATCAAAACCGATCTCACATTGATCGTGTCGTTAGACGGTTACAAGGTAACGGCATCGAAGTTCAAGTGATTAATGATGCTAATCAAGCGAGACAGTATTCACAACAAAATAGCGATAGAAATGTCGTTAATCTAGGAGGTCGCTCTAATACACAAGCTGTCTCGAGAAACAACAACAGTAACAATACTGCAACAGAGTATCGCTCTAGCCGTAATTACAACAACAGTTCTTCAACTAGAAACGCAAATTCAAATGTTAGAAGCAATAGTTCACGTTCCTATAGTGCACCGGCCAGAGTATCTTCTGGAGGTGGACGCTCTAGCAGCAGTGGACGCTCTTCTAGTGGTCGATCTAGTTCTAGTGGAAGACGACAATAACTAACTCCATTTATTATCCCAATGAAAAAGAATTTAATATTTCTTCTAGGTCTACTATTTTCCCAACTCAGTGCGCAAACTTTATTAGATGCAGAGCGATATAGCAATAGTACTATTCAAGGTAGTGCGCGATTTGCGGCGATGGGAGGTGCTTTTGGCGCCGTGGGCGGCGACTTTTCGGCAATAGAAATAAATCCTGCCGCTTCTTCTATCTTTAGCTTTTCAGAGGTGGGGGTTTCTCTTAATTCAATTCAATTAAAGAACAGCACTAGCTATTTTAATGGCACCGAAGAAGACAACGGCAACGACCTCGCTTTAAATCAAGCTGGAATTGTTTTGGTCTTAAATGAAGAAGCTGGCGGAAGTTGGTCTAAAGTGAGCTTTGGGTTTAATTACAATAAAACGGCCAACTATGATAATAACTTTGGTGTTGTAGGGGCCAACCCTAATCGCGGGCTTGATCGTTATTTTCTTTTTTATGCACAAGGACAATATTTAGATGACATTTCAAGGCTGGAAGGAGAGTCCTTTAACGAGGCCTATATTTCAATAGGAGAATTTAGTGGTTATGCTGCACAACAAGCATTATTTGGCTATGAAGGTTTTGTAATTAACCCGATCCCTTTAGCTGGAACAACAGATCCAACAAATCCCAATATTCGTTCTTATAACAGCAATACCCAGGCTGGAGCGGCTGGATATACCCATGAGTACAACAAAACAAGCAGCGGTAGAACAAACAAATACACCATTAATCTAAGTGGTGTTTATCAAGACAAACTCTTCTTAGGTTTTAACTTTAACATCTTTAATGTTGAGTACCGTGAGAACATTCGCTTTTACGAATATGGTTATGGACCGCAATCTGGGATTAGTCAATTAGACTTTGCGAATGAATTGATCACCCTAGGAACGGCAAACTCTTTTCAGGTAGGGGCAATCTATAAAGCGACAGATCACCTTCGATTAGGGCTTAGTCTTGAAAGTCCTACCTATTATCGACTCTCTGATCAAATACGTCAATCGCTTAGCTCGGTAATTAGAACAGAAAATGAGGACATTGACCTAAGCCTTAATCCTGCAGAAAATGGGATTGACACAGTCTTACCCGCTTACCAGTTTAACTCCCCAGGAAGTGTAAGAGGAAGTCTTGCTTATATCATTAGCGACATTGGTTTGATTAGTTTTGACTATAGTATAAAGCCGCATAATCGCGCCAAATTCATCCCAGAAAACGACGACTTTTTTATTGCTTTAAACAATCAAATCGAGGATAATTTTCAAACAAATCAACGCCTTCAAATAGGAGGAGAATTTAGGGTTAGCCCTCAGATTAGTCTTCGGGCGGGATACAGCACAGAGAGTTCCTCCCGTATTGCTTTTGACAACAGTCAATCCATCATTAGTGGGGGGATTGGATATAATTTTGGGGCGAGTAACCTTGACATTGCAGTACAGTTACAAGACCTGTCCACGCAACAGGCTTTATTTTCGAATGGTTTAACCGATAGACTACAATTAGATCAAGACAATTTAAATTTGGTTTTTACCTATAGATTAAAACTGTAATCGGGTTTACATTCCTTCCCTTTTAGTAATGTTTTCGCTATCTTTGCAGCACATTATCGCTTATGAAAATCGAGAAATTAACGCTTGCAGATCAAGACCCACATGGAGACGACCATCTGGGAAGTAGCGCACAAACCCCTTTAAGAGCAGATGCTTTTGACTTGAACGATGATCAAAAAATTGACATTATTCAAGAAAAAGTCGGTGAAATCTTACACACCCTGGGAATGGACCTTACAGATGATAGTCTAAAAGGTACCCCAAAAAGAGTCGCAAAGATGTTTGTAAAAGAAATCTTTAGTGGTCTACATCCAGACAACAAACCCAAAGCCTCGACATTTGACAACAAATACAAGTACGGGGAAATTTTAGTAGAGAAAAATATCACCCTCTACTCTACTTGTGAACACCATCTTCTCCCCATAGTAGGGAAAGCACATGTTGCCTATATCTCTAATGGAAATGTAGTAGGATTGTCTAAAATGAATCGCATTGTGCAATATTATGCACAACGTCCACAGGTACAAGAAAGATTAACCCTTCAAGTTGTTGAAGAATTGCAAAAAGTACTCAATACAAAAGATGTCGCTTGTGTGATCGATGCAAAGCACCTTTGTGTGAATGCACGTGGAATTAGCGATATTACGAGCAGTACTGTCACAGCAGAGTTTGGCGGGGTGTTCAAACAGCAAGAAAAGAAACAAGAATTTCTCGATTATATAAAATTAGAAACGGAATTTTAATGTCCACGCTTTCAGTTTACAATTCCCTTAGTGGTAAAAAAGAAGTTTTTACGCCCATCACAGAGAACTATGTTGGTATGTATGTTTGTGGTCCCACGGTATACAGTAATGTCCACTTAGGCAACTGCCGCACTTTTATCTCTTTTGACCTGATCTATCGTTACCTAAAGCACCTAGGATTTAAGGTACGCTATGTGCGTAACATTACAGACGCTGGTCACTTAGAAAACGATGCAGACGAAGGAGAAGATCGCATTGCTAAAAAAGCAAGAATTGAGCAAATTGAACCGATGGAAGTTGTCCAACGCTATACCGTTGACTTTCATCAAACCTTAAAGAAACTCAACAACCTCCCTCCTAGCATTGAACCCACGGCAAC
>JBELLO010000151.1:0-3494 GCA_042096495.1 Candidatus Arcticimaribacter sp. | reverse complement strand
GGCGCAAGTTTCCGTGTGGATACCTTTGAGTGCTTTATTCCATTAGCGGGTAATGTAGATGCAGCGGCAGAAAAAGCCAAACTTGAAGAAGAGCTTAAGTATGCCAAAGGCTTCTTACAATCTGTTAGAAAGAAGCTCGAAAACGAACGTTTTGTGAGCAATGCTCCAGACAAAGTGATCGAAATGGAGCGCAAGAAAGAAGCAGACGCTCTAGAAAAGATTAGTGTAATTGAGAAAAGCCTTGCTGCGCTATAAACAAGCGAGGCTTATTTCTTTGCAATAATGGTTTCTCCCCCACGAACGACTTGATCTAAGACAACATCAACAGGAGTTCCTACAGGAAGGAATAGGTCTACCCTAGAACCAAATTTAATGAATCCAGCATCTTCACCTTGTACCGCTTTGTCACCTACTTCTGCATAGTTCACGATGCGACGGGCAACAGCACCAGCAATTTGGCGGTATAAAATTTCCCCAAACTGCTCGTTCTCAACAACAATGGTTGTTCTTTCGTTTAGTTCAGATGATTTTGGGTGCCATGCAACCAAATATTTTCCTGGGTGATATTTACTAAAATTCACTGTTCCACTCATAGGATATCGGGTCACGTGAACATTAATAGGGGACATAAAAATGGACACTTGTAAGCGTTGATCTTTAAAGTATTCTTTTTCAAAAACTTCTTCTACGATCACGACCTTTCCATCTACAGGAGAGAGGAGGTGATTTTCATTCAGAATAGTGTTGCGACTAGGATTTCTGAAAAACTGTAATACTAAAATAAGAATGACCAAAGCGGCAGCTTGAAGGCTGTATTTGGCAATTTGATTGCCTACAAAATATTCTGCCACTAAGGCGATTGCAGCACAGATCAAAAATGTGTTGATAATAATGATATAGCCTTCTTTGTGAAACATGATTAGATGAATTTTAATAGTAAATAATAAAAAGGTGCAGTAAAGATAACACTATCCATCCGGTCATAAAAACCGCCATGTCCAGGGAGTAAAGTACCGCTGTCTTTTACATTTGCCCTTCTTTTAAAATAGGACTGAACAAAATCTCCTAGGGTAGCAAGGGCGGGCAGTAATAAAGCAATGCCCCACCAGTATGCGCCATAAAGCAAGAAGTTAACTTCTACATAATAGAGTAAAATTATCGTGGCGACTGCTCCACCAGCATAACCTTCCCAGGATTTTTTAGGGGAAATAGTGGGTAATAATTTAGTTCTTCCTATTCTAGAACCCACTAAGTAGGCAAAAGAATTATTGACCCATATAGCGAGGTAAAAGAACAAAAGATAATAGGGTTCACCTAGGGTATTAAGCGCTATAAGTTTTGGGATAAAAACGCTAGATCCCATGATATAAAACAAAATTAAAGCAGTTTTACTCCCAGTTGAAAAATCAACTTGTTTATTGGTCAAACAAAGAAAGCTTATGATTGTATTGACTGTTATTGATGCGGTTAGAATCCCATCAAAAAAAACTGCTGGAACAAAGGAGAAATAGTCGACTAGAAATAATACTGCTAAAGCAAAAGGAACGACAATACTTTCAATTTTGATGAGTCGTTGAAATTCCCAAAGGGCAAGTCCTGCAAAAATTGCAATAAGGCAATAAAAAGCCAGGGGAGAGGCAAACATGGTAATGGTCAATAATGCCACATATAGTATGCCCGAGATCGCTCTGGTAGTCAATTCTTTCATTCGTTTACTTCCTGTACTAGCAAATATAAATGTTTTGCATTACCCCCATAAGAGAGAAAATCATTTTCTTTTGTAGGATCAAATGCGTTAAGGGTGGTAATATTTGATGGAAGATTGTTTTTGTATTTCTGATTGATAGCAGACATGGCCTCGCTCACATCACTTTTAAAATCATTACTGGTCGCAATAATGATTAGGTTTTGGGGTAAATCGCTTAGTTTCTTTTCTTGAATTTGACGATTGCAAATCAATATTGCTCCTTTATTAGCGATCAAATACTCACAATGAATAACCAATGCCTTTGGGTCGGGTGTTTTATTGTCCAACTTAAAAAAAGAAGAAAGTACGTTGTTTTGTCCAATTACGTCCTGGGTAGACCAACTGTTTTCTTGTAGAATTTGCTGAAAGTAAAAAGAAGTACTTTGTGCATCGTCACAATAAACAAACTTTCCGCCGCGCTGAGTAAAGTTATGGGCAAACTCAATTTCTTTAGAACGGCTTTTTTCTGGTAGATATTGACTTTGATCCTTCTTTTTTTTAGGCTTGTTTTTCCCGAAAAATTGATCAAAAATCCCCACTTATTACGCTTCTTCTGTTGCTTCTTCTTCTGTATTCTCTTCTTCTGTTGTCTTTTTATCGTAAGGACGTTCTCCTAGAATACTGACTAAATCATCTTTAAAGATGACTTCTTTTTCGAGAAGTCGATTCGCTAATTCTGTCAATTTATCTTGATTTTGATTGACTAAATCACAAGCGCGTTCATATTGTTTTTCAACAATTTTAGAAATTTCTTTATCGATTTTTTGCGCTGTTTCTTCAGAATAAGGTTTTGAAAAGCTATAGTCAGATTGTCCACTAGAGTCATAGTAAGTGATGTTTCCAATCTCATCATTTAGTCCATAGACAGTGACCATGGCTTTAGCTTGACGGGTTACTTTTTCTAAATCGCTTAACGCTCCTGTAGAAATTTTGTCAAAGATGACTTTTTCTGCAGCTCTACCGCCCAGTGTAGCACACATTTCATCGAGCATTTGTTCTGTTCGAACAATCATTCTTTCTTCTGGTAAATACCATGCAGCACCTAGGGACTGTCCACGGGGTACAATGGTTACCTTGACAAGTGGTGCAGCATATTCTAATAACCAACTCACCATGGCGTGACCTGCTTCATGGAAAGCAATGGTTTTCTTTTCTTCTGGGGTGATGATTTTATTTTTCTTTTCAAGCCCACCTACGATACGATCAACTGCGTCAAGAAAGTCTTGTTTCCCTACAGATTTTTTATTTTTTCTGGCAGCAATTAATGCAGCTTCATTACAGACATTGGCAATATCTGCTCCAGAAAAACCTGGGGTTTGTTTTGACAGTAAGTCAATATCAAGTGTTTTAGTTGTCTTTAGAGGTTTTAAATGGACTTTAAAGATTTCTTTACGCTCGCGAACATCGGGAAGGTCAACATAGATTTGACGGTCAAATCGACCAGCACGCATCAAGGCTTTATCGAGAACATCTGCACGGTTAGTAGCGGCTAAAATGATCACATTTGTGCTGGTGCCAAAACCGTCCATTTCTGTCAATAACTGGTTGAGGGTGTTTTCGCGTTCATCGTTCGATCCGGTCATGTTGCTTTTTCCTCTTGCTCTTCCTATCGCATCAATTTCATCGATAAAAATAATGGCTGGAGACTTGTCCTTTGCTTGTTTAAAGAGGTCTCGAACACGAGAAGCACCAACGCCGACAAACATTTCGACAAAGTCTGATCCAGAGAGAGAGAAGAAAGGAACTT
>JBELLO010000150.1:0-3513 GCA_042096495.1 Candidatus Arcticimaribacter sp. | reverse complement strand
TCCACCCCCATTGGCGCTCGTCTGAGTTGACAATCATCGGGAAGTAGTTGTGTCCTACCTCGTGAATAATCACACTGATCATTCCGTATTTTGTTCGGTCAGAATAGGTACCATCTTCATTAGGACGACCGTAGTTCCAGCAAATCATAGGATATTCCATTCCTTGATTTTTAGCATGTACAGAAACGGCTTTTGGATAAGGATAATCAAAGGTGTATTTAGAATACACTTCTAAGGTATGGGCAACCACACGAGTAGAATATTCTTCCCATAATGGGTTTCCTTCTTTTGGGTATAAAGAAGAGGCAATTTTATTTTCACGCCCTACTTTAACCACCATCATATCCCAGATAAATCTTCTTGATGTGGCAAAGCCAAAATCACGCACGTTTTCTGCAACAAAACGCCATGTTTTCTTTTTAGTTGCTTTTACCTTTTCTTTTTCAATTACCTCGTCCTGGGTTACGATCATCACTGGATCGTCATAGGTGTTTAAGGCTTTTTTATAACGCTGGTATTCTGTTCTAGACAACACCTCTTTAGGGTTTTGTAGAGTTCCAGTTGCTTCCATGATATGATCTTCTGGAACGGTGATGTTCACTTCATAATTCCCAAAGTTTAAGGCGAATTCTCCATTCCCCCAGAACTGGTAGTTTTGCCAGCCCTCTACATCGTTATAAACGGCTAAACGAGGAAAAAACTGTGCAATTACATAGGCGCGATTATCATCTTCTGGGAAATACTCATATCCTGAACGCGCACGATCTGTCACGTGGTTATTTATTTTGTACCACCATTTAATGGAGAAGGTAAATTGAGCACCACTGGCTAAAGGAGTGGGCAGATCAACGCGCATCATCGTTTGATTAATGGTGTGACGCAATGGGCGACCATTAGCATCTTTTACAGCTTCGATATTAAAACCACCTACAAATTTCTCTGCAGTAAATTCATCAACAAATGCTTCTACACGTCTAAAACTAGGTGCACCAGAAGGGTTTTTTGCCCCCTCCATATCATTTTCGTTACGAATATTTTGATCTAACTGGACCCATAGATAAGGCAATGCGTCTGGCGAGTTATTGGTATAAGTGATGGTTTCATTTCCATAGAGCTTAGTGTTTTCGTCATCTAATTCGATGTCCATTTTATAATCCACTTGCTGCTGATAATAATCTACCCCCGGAGCTCCAGAAGCGGTTCTAAATCGGTTAGGCGTAGCAAATTCTTCATACAACTGTTTGAATTTGTTGTCGTTTTTATGCCCTTGAATCGCAGTAGAATCTTGTGCAAAAACTACAGTTGACAAAAGCATAAAAATTGAGGCAAATAGGTACTTTTTCATTCTCTCAAAAATTTAAATTGGCGTTAAATATACTTTAATTTTTGTTGATTAAAGCGTAAATCTAAAAGTGGTTTTTTTATTCGTTAGCAGGAAGCTTTTGCTTTGAATAGGCGTGTTGACATGAACAATGTTTTGTTGTTCAGACAAAAAGTCGAGCAAGAAGCTCGCATTTACCTCTAGATCCTTTAGCTGCTTTGAGGTCAAAATAATTTCGGCATAAACGACAAGGAGATCATTCCCTTTGTACTCTCTGCCTAAATAAGCAATTTCTTGTTGTTCCCCATCGATCTGAATGGCAAGATTATTCAAATAAAAATCTTCTACAAAGGCATCGATTTCTGCTAGATTCGAGTCTGGTGAAAAAATTATTTTTTGTCCTGTCTCTTTTTGCATTAATGCCTCAATATCTTCTAAGAAAAAACGACTTGTCAACTGCACTTGCTGCTTAGATGGCACCCATTTTATATTAGTTGTACTTAAATAGTAATCGTGAGTTATGGTGAAAGAACACAAAAAAACAAAGAGGATTAAAATGAATTTACTTTTCATTGTACTGATTGGATTGATAGGTTTCAAAACACTTTACCACTTGTTCATGCATGTCTTTCTTGTAATAGTCAAGTAACTTACTGTTCTCTGAACAGCCTAAAACAAAATCATAAATCTCCTCTTGCTCGAGGGCATAATTTTCTTCAAAAAAATAAAGGCCATAAAACTTAATTATACTATACACTGCCTCAAATTGAGCGTCTAGCTTTCTCCTTTTTTTAAGTTTTTTATAATAACCTGAAAGATGTTTATATACGGCGTCAATATTAATCCCTCCAGAAATTGGCAACAATAATGCAGAGAGAATTAGACTTTTTCCAGAGACAATTTTTTCTTTACGCACCCCTTTATAACCGGGAATCCCCACATCATTAAAATTAATTTGTGCTTTTACATTAGCTAAATCACTGGTTAAACTTCCACTTAAATTATGGGGTTTTACCACCACCTCATCTAATTCATTTACAAAAGCTTCTAGGTATACGGTGATTTGATCAAGGGCAAATATCTCTGGGGTAATTTCTAAGGCTCTTTTTTCATATTGCACCCCAGAAAAAATTAATTTTTCCCCTATTGCAACCGATATTTCAAAGTAGCCATCGATATCTGTTATTTCGGCTAAGCCGCGATTGGCATTAATCACATGTATACCAGCAACAACTAATTCTGGATGATCAATTTTCCCGCTAAGCAATTTGTATTTCTGTGCTTTTAATATTCCACAACACAGAATAAATAACCACAAAAAAACACTTTTATGCTTCAACGAATTTGTTTTTTATATTGCTCACTTTTGAGGTATAAAAACTCGATTAGCTGGAACTCTTTGTCTTTTTTCAACAAGCGATCTGAGGGAAGCTTTAGATCCATTTCTTCTAAAAAACCAACCACTTCATCTTGTTCCAGTCCTAGATCCTCGATAAAAAAACTTTTTTCAAAAATCAATGGTAAAACCTTAGAAGGAATAAGGGTTCTAGACGCTTCGTTCTTATTCCCCTGAATTACTTTTGCCAGTAATTTTGCCACATTAACAATATTAAGGCCATTGACTAATTGCCCTTCACGCATAACGGTATTCTCAATTTTCGTGGATTTATCTTGGGTATAATCTACTCTAGCAAACTCTTCTTTTTTAAGGTCAAGAAATTTCTGGGTGTTTTCTGGCCCTACTACAATCTCATCTAAAACATTGATACGCTCGTTTACTTCTACAACTAGACGATTTTTTTGCATGATGTCTTGTGTAATTGTCAAGGCTTTGATCTGAAATTGAACAGAAGAGAAAATTATCTCATCCCCTACTTTTGCAATAATTTCGAATTCACCTTCACCATCTGTGATGGTATTTGTTTGAGCGGTATTGTTCACGACATTAGCAGCGACAACATTTGCGTTTCTATACAAGAGTCTCCCCTTGAGTAATTGTCGCTTTTCTTGAGCGCTAACTAAAATAAAACTAAATGCAAAAAGAGAGGTTAACCAGTATTTCATAAGTTAAAAATAACAATAATCACCACAAATGTAGGCGCTCAAGGCGTTAATTGTTTGATAAAAAGAAGAGGAAAGTTGAGCGGGAGACCGGGTTCGAACCGGCGACATTCAGCTTGGAAGGCTGACGC
>JBELLO010000149.1:0-3518 GCA_042096495.1 Candidatus Arcticimaribacter sp. | reverse complement strand
TGGTGCAGACCAAGATGACGAAGCCCTTAGAACTGTATCAGGAAACCTTGGTGTTGCCCACGGTGGTGAAGCTGCTGCTATCAATTATTCTCAAATCACTTCTGTTGGTGGTGATGTTGCTATCGATTCTAGTGACGCTGCTACTGCTACTTCGATTGATTTTTCAGGAACTGACATTAGCGGAGATATTCACCATGGTTCAGGTTCTGCCTTAACTTTTCCTAACGCCGCAACTATTGACTTAGGAGCTGCAAGTTTCAATAGTTTAACTGCTGCTAAAGCTGGATCAATTGTGTCTGCACAAACTGCAGTTGCTACAGGTCTTACTATAGATGCTCAAAAAGGAGGTACTATTGATATGAATTCACTTGCAACTGTAGGAGGAGCTTTACAAATCACATCTGCCGGAACTACAACTTTCCATGCTGACGCTCTTACAGCTGTTACTACTACAATTTCTGCTACTGGTGGTGAAATTCATTTACCAGCTTTAACTTCTTCAGGAAATGCTGAAATTTCTGCTGCAACTGCTGCTGCCTTAACTTCGCTTGTTACTTTAACTAACAACCTAAACCTTTACACTACACCAACTGCTATATTTACTAACCTTGCATCTATTGATGGTAACTTAACATGGAATATTGGTGTTATTGCATTGCCTGGTGCTGACGTTGTTGGTACAATTGTTAGTACAGTTGCAACCGATGTTACTGTTGGTTCTTTCGACGATACAATAGCTGATTTACCAGCAAACGTATCAGATCTAACATTAACTGCTCAAGATATCGATGTAGTTTCTGACTTAACTCAGGTTACTGATCTTAGCATTACTGCTGCTGATGGTGTAGAAGTTGACTATACAGCCGACGCACAAGTTATAAATGTTACTCTTGTTGGAAATGGTCTTTCAGAAAACTCCTTTCCTGCAGCTTCAACTGCTTTGAAGACCCTTAGTTTAACTGATACAGGTTCCAATACAATAAATGCTGCTTCAACAGTTGTTACTGTGACTTTAGCAGGTACAATTATTGCCTTTGATTCTGAAGCTACTACATTAGCGCAAATTAATAACAGTGCTAACTTTAGAGACATTGCAGGCACAACTACAGGTGAAACACCAATTACCTTCATTGTTAAAGGAACATCTGCTATTACATCTATAGATTTATCTTCTATGAACAAAGTAGCTAGCGTAGAAATTACGGGTAATTCTGGTTTAACTGAAGTAATTGCACCAGGAACAAATCCACAACTTACACCTAACGCAGGTGCTTCATACACTATTAAGACCAACTCTATTGTTGGAACTTATACTGGTGCCACTGCTGCCTATCCTGGTGATGGTGTTAACCCTGCAACACCTTATGAAGCGGCTTGTTTACATTTACCAGGTCTTTCTACATGGCCAGCTTTTATAGCTGATGTTCAGACTGACAATCCAACAGCTGCTTTTGCTTTTGATTACACAGATGGTACTACAGCTGATACTTATGGTCAGGATATTGTTGCTGATACAGCTCAGACTCACGTAACAACACCTACTGCTGCCTCTGAAATTGATACAGATGCTTCTTTAGCTTTAATTAGTGCTACTGCATGCAACTAGTACTAGTATTAGTATATACTTATTCAAACCCTCGCAATTGCGAGGGTTTTTTTTTACTTTTGTTTTAAATATTTTATATGAGCACCCTAAAATTGCAATCTACTGACTTACCTAAATATCTTCTTTTAATACTGTACATTATTACAGGATCTTTGTCCAATTTTGGTGCGATCGATATTCTCGCTCCACAATGGATTTATTTAGGTGCTATCAATATTTTGAGTTGCTTGTACTTCCTTTTTATGGCACCAAAATCACTTGATACTGCTTTTAGCCCCTTATTTAAGAGTCATTTTATCTATGTGTATTTCTTTTATATTTTATGGAATTGCCTTTCTTATTTCTATGCGATTAATCCAGTTGAAACCCTTATTAATCTGCCTAGAATTATTAATACCTTCTTGGCTATCTTCTTTGGCTATTTCCTTATCTATAATTTACCGAACAAATTTTTCTTTATCAGTAGATTGTTTTTGCTTTTCCTTATTGCAGAATTAGCGGCCTATTACAACGATTTTTCTACCGTTTTTCCTACACAAGGTTTAAAAGCCATGGCAATTAAAGGTTTTGCTGGAAATAAAAATATTACAGCCGCTTCTATCGCCTTTAAGTTGCCCTTTGCACTTTATCTACTTCATTCCCTAAAACGTCCACTGTATCGTTTTGGACTGTCTTTAGTTCTTTTTGGAGGTGTTCTTGCAGTTTCTTTGATTGAAGCTAGGGCGGCGATTTTAAGTTCTATGCTTGTTTTATTTCTTTTCCTTATATTTCAAATTTATCTGCTTATAACTAAATATTACTCTGTTAAAGCAGGAGTCTTAAACATCGTACTTACCCTCACCCCGTTTGCACTTGCATTATTATTTAATATCAGTATTACTACCTCTGCTAAGGCTAGTTCTCTTACCGACACAGTAGGTAAAATTGCCTTCACTGAAGAATCCTCTAATGGACGTTTTCAGTATTGGGGAGATGCATTGGATTATGTCTTAAAGAATCCTATCATTGCTAGTGGATTAGGCAATTGGAAGATCGCTTCTATCTCTGAAGGTAAAGAGCATATTAGCGGTTATACTGTTCCTTATCACGCCCACAATGACTTTATTCATGTGTTTACTGAGACAGGTATCCCTGGTGGATTAGCATATATCGGTATATTTTTATATTTAACTTTTTATTTGTTACTCCTGCTCTACAATAAGTATAAAAATCAAGGGTTTTTAGAGCTGCAATATTTCTTTTTATTACTCCCTTTAGTGGTATATGCAATCGATGCCGGTTTAAATTTCCCGGTTGCACGTCCTTTAATGCAGTCCTCTTTAGCTATTTTTGCAGGTTTAGTTTTGAGCTTATACCTAGACCAAAAGCATAAACAAAACTTCTCTCAAATCAATACAACAAAACACAAAGTGATATTAGGAGTCGCTTTACTTTTGTTAATTCCATCATTAACGGTACATATTATCTCATATAATTCTTTGAGAAAGCAAGGTCAATTACTGTATGAATTCAATAATGCCCAATACAATCTGACCCGGGCACAATTAGATGAAATTTCACATGATTTTCCTAATCTAACGGAAACCGCTATGCCCATAAAGGCCATGAAAGCACGTTATTACTACCTTCAAGGCAATCGCGAAGAAGCTTTCAAAATGGCTGAAGAGGGGGCAAAGGATAATCCTCAAATTTTCTTTTCAGAAAACTTAAAGGCACAGTTTTTATTGCAAGAAGGTAAGCTGGACAGTGCCTATGTGTATGCTAAAAAGGCTTTTGAGGGTTTACCCAATAATATGCCACATTATGATATGTACATGAAAACCCTGGTGGCTAAAAAAGATATTTCTACAATAGATACTGTTTTTGAAAAGGTTCGCTCTCTAGCGGGAGACACTAAAATAATTTGGACCAT
>JBELLO010000148.1:0-3554 GCA_042096495.1 Candidatus Arcticimaribacter sp. | reverse complement strand
GAACAGATTGAAACCCCCATTGCGGCCTATCAAGTGAGTGGAGAATATGCGATGTTAAAAGCTGCTGCCGCAAAAGGCTGGATCGATTATGACGCTATCGTTTATGAGCAACTCATTGCGTTTAAACGTGCTGGAGCTTCATTGATAGCCACTTATACCGCAAAAGACGCAGCACGTATTTTAGGCGCATAAATTAAAAAGGCACTGTTTTTGCGGTTTCTGGATAACAAAAACAATTATCCATGAAACGCCCTTTAATCATTTGGACCTGTTGTTTGCTATTTCTTGCCTGTATAGGGGAAGACTTTGTAGACGACTATGTTGCTCCTAATTTAAGAATCACTAACGCTATTATTAGCATAAGAGAAGGCTTGAGCTATCAATTCGAAGCCCAGTTTTTTGATGAATCGGGGAGAAAGGTAGACCAGCCTAGTCTTGAATGGTCGGCGATTCCTCCTACTGCAGCAGAAATCCAACCCGATGGAACGCTTAAAGCATTGAGTGCTGGCGATGTAATGCTCACTGTAAGCACTGTGGGATTACAAGGAAACTCCATAGAAGCCAGTTTATCTTTTACGATTAGTCCCAATGTGATTACAGAAACCTCAACTGAAACCACCGATATAACGACCTCTACCTCTGATACTTCAACTGCAACAACAGATACAACAACAAGCACAACAGACAGAGCGACTTCGACTTCTGACACCTCAACAACCACTTCAGATACAACGACGAATACCTCTGATACAGCCACTTCAACAACAGACACTTCTACATCAACAAATGTGGATGAAGGAATTGTCGTGGCTCCCCAATTTTTTGAAGGACAAATTCGAACAACCTCTAGTTATGCCCTTGAAGGAAACTTCCGCCTAGAGCACAACGGAACCCAGCTCATCCTTAGCATAGATGACAGCTATCGCGCGTCTTCTTCTTTACCGGGCTTGTACCTTTATTTGACAAACAACCCTAACTCTCCTGAAGACGGTTATGAAGTAGGGGCCGTTAGTGTTTTTTCTGGGGCGCACAGCTATACTCTACCTTCTTCAATTGGTTTGATGGACTATAAATACCTTCTTTACTGGTGTAAACCTTTTCGGGTAAAAGTAGGAGAAGCACAAATCTTTGATTGATGAAAAAGTTAATACTACTCTTTGCTTGCTTATTCGGGATGAATCTACAAGCACAATGGACACAAGAAAAAGGAAAAGGCTATTATAAAATTGGGGCATGGTGGCTAGAAGCAGATGAGCATTATACAAATACAGGCCTAGTTGACCCTAACGCAACAAGGGGTTTGTTTATCACTAATTTCTTTGGCCGTTATGGCCTCAACGATAAAATTACATTGATCGGTTATATCCCGCACACAAGGGTTTATCAAAACGCACAGGTGTTTAGTTCTGGTAGAGAACAGATTCCTGGAGAGCAATTTTCGAGTTTAGGAGACATTAATCTGGGGACAGAATATCAAGTGGGCAAAAGAAAGGCTGGGTCTATTCTATCTCCCTTAGTCTAGGCTTACCGACCGGGAAAAATCGCGGCGGGAGTGATGGTAGTTATCAAACAGGAGATGGAGAATTTAATCAGCTGTTGCGTTTTCACACCGGGAAATCTTATCAATTAGGAGCACAGCATTTTTATGCCAAAGCAAGTGTGGGCGTCAATCAACGTTCAAATGGCTTTTCAGATGAATTTCACGCAAATATTGAAACAGGAACCAAAGTCTTTAAAGACAACTTATTGCTTCTTTTAAGAAGTAACACCATACAGTCCTTTCACAATGGAACCCTCGATGCATCAAACAGCAATGGAAGTATTTTTGCAAATAATGTCGAGGTGGTCAATCTAGGAGGAGAGTTGATCTATCAATTAAGTCCAAAATTGAGTTGGGGGCTTAGTGGTTCTTATCCTCTCATGGGCCGAGTTTTATACAGAGCTCCCGCCTTTTCAACGGGAATTTCTTATCAGCCTTGATGCTTTAAAAACAATCCTTTATTTACTCTATAAGAGGTTGAAAAAATAGGCTTGTAATGATGCTATTGCTCTTTTTCAAACACAGGCGAACAGAGTGTATTTCATTGATTTAAATTTAATTATACACATTACAACTTTATTTTGTTTACCTTTATAATCTATATTAATAACACCGTCTTGGATATACATTACTTTGATAGTCCATTGGGTACAATTAAGGTAAGAGGTGATGTCGCGGGAGTTCAAGAGGTGCTTTTTGAAGAAAGTACCCTTGAAATGGAAAATACTGTACCCATAAGTTTAGTTCCCTGTGTGGAACAGCTTCAGCAATACTTTGCTGGCAATCTTCATATGTTTAATTTTAAAATGAATCCTCAAGGGACAGATTTCCAAAAAGCCATTTGGAATTTATTAAAGGACCTTCCCTTTGGTAGTACAATTTCTTACTTAACATTATCGCGCCTTTATGGGAATACAAAGGCCGTTCGAGCTGTCGCTGCAGCTATAGGAAAAAATCCTATCTTAGTGGCTATCCCATGCCATAGAGTGATCGGCAGTGATGGTACACTGGTGGGTTATTCTGGGGGATTAGACAGAAAAGAGACCTTACTTGAAACCGAAGGCTTCCCTGTCCAAAAGAGATTAATTTAATGCGCCGTTTAAAACGGTATTACTATGAAACAATTTTTGCGTTACGCTTTAGGAGCTATCCTCCTCTTTTTACTTGTACTTTACATTAGCCCTTACAATTTCATCTTTATTGCAGCAAAGCAAGCCATTAAAACAGGTCGAGACACCGCCTTTTTAGAGGATTATCAATACTTTGATAATGCGGTAGTAAAAGCGTCAAATAGCCCTGATGAATGGCCTAAACACGCTCAGTACAACAGCATCCCTTTATCGGATAAAATCACTGAGGTGCATAAGAAGTATGAATCGGTTGCTTTTTTAGTGATTCACAAAGACAGCTTGTTACATGAATCTTATTATCAAGATTATTCTGATACTTCAAAGAGCAATTCGTTTTCTGTTGCAAAAAGCTTTGTTTCTGCCATGTTAGGAAAGGCCATTGATCAAGGGCATATCGAAAGTTTAGATCAAAAAGTGGGCGATTTTTATCCCGAATTTAGCAAAGGTTTAGCCGCAGACTTAACCGTGGGCGATTTGTCTTCTATGGCAACTGGACTAGACTGGAACGAGAAATACGACCTTTCTATCAATGGAATGATGGAGGCGTATATCACGCCAAATCTAGATAAGCTAATGCTAAATCGAAAAATTGTAACTCCCCCAGGAGAAGGCTTTGTCTATTACAGCGGCGCCACACAGCTCTTAGGGATGGTCATTAAAAAGGCCGTGGGACAATCTTTAAGCAGTTATTTTTCTGAAAACTTTTGGCAACCTATGGGTGCCATGGAAGATGCTTTATGGCAAGTAGACAGCAAAGAAAATGGCATGGAAAAAGCCTATTGTTGTTTCGCGACAAATGCAAAAGATTTTGCCCGCATGGGAAAATTATATAAAGACCACGGAAAGTGGAATGGCAAACAATTACTCGACTCTGCCTTTATTGC
>JBELLO010000147.1:0-3587 GCA_042096495.1 Candidatus Arcticimaribacter sp. | reverse complement strand
GCGGAAGAAGACCCCATTGCAATTAGTGTAAAAGAGAACAACTTTGCTCCTATCCTAGCAGCTTTTGAGATTAAAAACAAAGAGACAGATCGCTTCTTGATCGATGTATCCAATCATTTTATGGCAGACTCGCCTGGTTTTAATATTATCCGAAAAGGAGATAAAGACCGCTATAAGGTTGGCGGAGTAGATAAAAAACGCAGCAGTATAGACAGTGCGAATAGCTTTCCAAAAAATACCGAGATTAGGCACACCCTCACCTTTAATGTGAATAAACCCCCACGGGCTAATCGTTCGAATACCTTTAGCTTTCAAATCAATCACTCTTTTATTGCCTTACCAGAAGACCCCATGTCCGTTCGCTATGAAGATGAACGTGTAGGCTGGTTTAGCTTATCTAAAATTGATTATAGCTCAGAGGCTTTAAAATCTGACGAATACAGCATTGTACGCCGGTGGAGACTTGAACCCAAAGACAAGGAAGCTTATCTCAAGGGGGAATTAGTCGAACCGATTAAACCCATTGTATATTACCTTGATCCCGCTACGCCATTAAAATGGAGAAAGTATTTTAAACTAGGTATCGAAGACTGGAATAGCGCATTTGAAAAAGCGGGTTTTAAAAATGCCATCCTGGCAAAAGATCCCCCATCAAAAGAAGATGACCCAGACTTTAGCCCAGAAGATGTGCGTTATTCTACCGTGCGCTATGTCGCTTCTACCACGCGTAATGCAACAGGGCCAAGTGTTTCTGACCCCCGAACAGGAGAAATTCTAGAAAGTGATATCATCTGGTACCACAACCACCTACGCTCTTACCGCAATCGCTACCTATTAGAAACTGGAGCGGCAAATCCAAAAGCACGTTCCCTCAATACTCCTGAAGAAGAAATCGGTGAAATGATGCGCCGGGTTATCTCCCATGAAATAGGTCATGCCTTAGGTTTACCTCATAATATGAAAGCGAGCAGCGCTTATGCTGTCGACTCTTTACGCTCTGGATCATTTACGCAGAAGTATGGAATTGCGACCACCATTATGGACTATGCCCGCTATAATTATATCGCACAACCAGGCGATAAAAACATTCGGTTTGTACGTCAACTAGGGCCTTATGATGATTATGCCATTGAATGGGGTTATCGTTATTATGGGCTATCGCCAAAAGCGGAACAAAGCCAACTAAAAGCCATAGTAGATGCTAAATCCCTCGATCCCATGTATATGTTTGGCGGAAGAGGAAATGATCCCAATTCGCAAACAGAAAACATTGGGGATGACCCTATCAAGGCCAGTAACTATGGTTTAAAGAATTTAAAAATCGTCGCTAAAAATCTAATGGATTGGACCTTGTCTCCTAATGACACCTATGATGATTTAGAAGAATTATACGGGGAAATGATCGGTGTATATCGCCGCTATGTGTATCATGTACACAGCATGATAGGCGGAGTGTATCAAACCAGACACCATACAAATCAAACCAATACAGTAACCTATCAAAATGTTGACCGTGCTAAACAATTGGCAGCACTCGACTTTTTAAAGTTAAATCTATGGCAGACCCAAAACTGGTTAATGGACAACCGCATCATCTCAGAAATTAAAGGAGAAGGTGGCTTAATCAGCTTACAAAACTTACAACGTTCTGCCTTGAATCGATTACTCAGTGTAAAACGTTTAAACCGTATCGTATCTGCAAATACCACTCTTATGGGGCAGGGTATGGAAGCTTCAGAACTTCTTAATCATCTGTATGCAGACTTGATGACAGCGCCTAAAAACTTAGATCTATCGCAAAAAAGTTTACAAATCCACTTTGCTACACATCTTAAATCTTTATTAAAAGAAGACAAACTCAACCCAACCATTAAAGCAGATGTTCAAGGGCTTTTAGGTAAAATCGAAAAGCTAGCGAAGAAGAAAAGCAAAACAGCCAATCAAAGCAGCAAGAACCACTTTAAATATTTAAAAGAAGTTGCTCAAGTTGAACTAGACTAAAAGAGAGCGTCAATAATATCAAAGGCCGTTTCGGCCATTTTATTGCCCTTTTCGTCAAGCAGTGGGTTGATCTCGCATACTTCGAGACAACTCACTTTTTCTGATGCGATAAAGCCTTTGATCAATGCGATGATTTCTTTTGGGTCAAAGCCTTTTGAAACAGGTGTTCCAGTTCCTCTAGAAATCAGGTCACAATCAAGACTATCTACATCAAAGGTGATGTAAATCAAATCGACATCAGCCAGTTTTTCTAGGGCTTCTGCAACACAGGTTTGAATAGTTCTATGGCGGACTTCATGCACAGGATAAGCCCGAATATTATGTTCCTCAATGCTGCGGTCTTCGGCTTCTTCTGTAGAACGCAAGCCAAAGTAAATCAAATGCTCTGGTTTTAATTTTGGGGCCTTCCCTCCTAACGCTTTGATTTGATTCCAGCTATCTTTGGTATCCTCACTAATGGTATTAACCGCATATTTTTCATTATCGTGCCCTAATGCAGCGGCTAATGGCATCCCATGTACATTTCCAGAGGGAGAGCTTAAAGGCGTATGTAAATCTGCATGGGCATCAATCCATATCGCCCCAATGGTTTTCTCTGGAAATGCGGTTTTAATCCCCGCTAAAGTCCCTAAAGCAGAAGAATGATCTCCAGAAATTACTAGAGGAAAATGCTTTTGTTGCAGCACCATGGCGGTAACTTCGCAAACGCGTTCACATTGTTCAGCCACAAAATTGATTCGCTTGGCAAAGGTATTATTTACTTTGTCATAAATGGTTTCATTATGGGTGGGAACATCGATAAAAGGATGGCGATTAAAAAAATCATTTTCGCGATTAATTGCTGCAATTTCTAGTGCATCAATCCCCATATCAGACCCCCGGGTCCCTGCGCCTATATCAGATCTATTCTTAATGATTTTTAAACGATTATTCATGTGCCAATTTTTTGGGAAAGTACATATTTATTTCAAAAACTATTGAGACAAGTCGCCAATATTTTCTTTGATTTTTTATCTTTGGGCAAAACTAATTTTATGTCATTTTCCGACCTATTTACCTCTGGCTTTAAACAACGTAATCGCGATCATTTCGCTGCTATCGTACGTGTAGCCCTTTCTGATGGAATTATCACAGACGAAGAAAAAGCCTTTATTAATCGAACAGCGATTAACCTTGAAATTGAAGATGATGAGGTAGCGGAAATTATGGCAAATCCTGACAAATATCCCATTAACCCACCTGCAAACGAGCAACGCCGTTTAGAGCGTCTATATGATTTAACACGCATGGTCTATGCAGATCATATCGCTGACGAAGGGGAAGTTCAATTGCTCAATCGTTTAGTTGTTGGATTAGGCTTTCCTACAGAGGAAGCCAGTGCGATCGCTAACAAAGCTTTGGCGCTTGTCGCAGATGGAAGAGATGAAGACGACTTTATCGCCGCCTTTTAGTCCATTACTTCTTTTACTTTTATGATTATCGCTTGACCAAACAGACATAAGCCGCTATTGATCACTACTAAAGCTATTGTTCCCGCAGCTATCCAATAGTCTGCATCATCGTATTTAAGGATAATTGCTTCCCCT
>JBELLO010000146.1:0-3588 GCA_042096495.1 Candidatus Arcticimaribacter sp. | reverse complement strand
AGTTGTACTAAGGCAGCTCCCGCTTCGAGTTTTTCGATGGCATCTTGAGGTTTATGAACCCCTCCTACTCCGATGATCGGGAAGGCATTGTTACTCTTTTCAACTAAAAAGCGAATAACTTCTGTACTGCGGTGTGTTAAGGGTCTCCCGCTTAAACCACCCATTTCTTCTTTATCAGCAGATTGTAGGCCTTCTCTACTCAAGGTAGTGTTCGTGGCGATTACTCCGTCAATTTTAACGCTGGTTACAATCTCGATAATGTCGAGCAATTGATCGTCGCTTAGGTCGGGTGCGATTTTGAGCAATATGGGCTTTGGCTTGTCCTTTTGATCATTCAAACCTTTTAGGGTGGAGAGTAAATGGGTCAAAGGCTCTTTGTCCTGTAGGGCTCTTAAGTTTGGGGTATTGGGCGAGCTGACATTCACCACAAAATAATCAACATGATCAAAGAGGGCTTCAAAACAGTAGATATAATCGTTGACGGCTTCTTCGTTAGGAGTGACTTTATTCTTTCCGATATTCCCGCCAATGAGGACGTTAGTATTTTTCTTTAGTCGCTTTACTGCATCGTCGACGCCTTCGTTATTAAAGCCCATACGGTTGATGATGGCTTCGTCTTCTTTAAGACGAAACAATCTTTTCTTAGGGTTTCCTGGTTGACCCTTTGGGGTTAGGGTACCAATTTCAATGAAGCCAAAGCCAAAGTTAGACAGCTGCTTGTATAAAACGGCGTTCTTGTCAAAACCTGCCGCAAGACCTACTGGATTGGGAAATTTCAAGCCAAAGACTTCACGTTCTAAGCTGGGATGCTTGACTTGATATAAGCTTCTTATTATTGCAGAGACTCCTGGAATAGCAGAGAGTAGCTTGATCATAAAGAAAGAAAAGTAGTGGACTTTTTCTGGATCAAAGAGAAATAAGAGGGGCTTAATAAGTCTATGGTACATGGAATTGTTTTTGCAAAAATAAAAAAACCAACCCGCAAGTGGGTTGGTTTTAAAAAGTTTTAGAATCAAAAGGGATTACTTTTTTTCTTTCGGGTTAAGTTTTGCACTTAATTCAAGAGAAATAGCGGTTCGCTCCATTTTGATTTTTCCAGCCAATGTTTCGACCACACAAGTGTCGTCTTTATCATTCAACTCTGCAATTTTACCATGCATTCCACTTTTAGTGATAACGCGGTCGCCTTTTTTTAAGGCACTCATAAAATTGCGTTCTTTTTTTTGTCTACGTTGTTGTGGTAGGATGATGAAAAACACAAACACCACTAACATTAAGAGTAAAAAGGGTAGTTGATCCATTGATTAGTTTTGTAAGCGCGCTGCAGCAGCTGCTTCACGTTGTTGTTGTCTAACTGGGTCTGCTTGAACCATTGCTTTGATACGGATTGTCTCACGACCAGAATCTGTATTCGCTGAAATAGTCACTGTCTTTTGCTGTAAGTTAGGCTTGTTGCTTGAGTCAAAGCTTACGCGAATTTGTCCAGTTGCCCCTGGAGCGATCGCAGTATTCTTTGGGTACTCAGGTACTGTACATCCGCAGCTACCACGAGCATCAGAAATTACTAAGTCAGATTTTCCAGTGTTTGTAAAGGTGAAAAGTGTTTCAACACGCTCTCCTTCTTGAATCGTTCCAAAGTCGTGAATCGTTTTGTTAAACGTCATAACTGGAGCGTTAGAAACTGCTTTAGCAGAAGAAGCTTCTACTGCAGTTGCAGCGGCTTCTTTTTTCTCTGTGTTTCCTCCACATGCAGTGAATGTAAGTGCAATTGCAGAGAGTGATAAAATTAAATATTTCTTCATGGTATTAATTAAATTTTTTTCCAAGCCAAATATAGCAAAAATTATTCCAATAAGCCTCGCCCTTGTTTCTTGAGACGATCGTCTTTTATATACTCTTTCACAAGACTATCTAAAACCCCATTAATGAATTGATTGCTCTTTGGGGTGGAGTATTCTTTTGCTAATTCTAGGTATTCATTCAGGGTTACTTTTGGGGGGATGTCTGGAAAGTAAATCAATTCTGCAATCGCGATTTTGATTAACAGCCCGTCTAGGGTTGCGATACGGTCTTTATCCCAATTGGGGGTTTTCCCTTCAAATTCTTTTTGTAGGTCCTCTTCATTTGCAATGACTTTTTCATAGAGGGATTTCCCAAAATTGATGTCCTCTACCCGCTCGGCTAAATCTGGAAAAGTAAGAGAAGACATATCTTCTTCGCGTAACTTTCGCAATTGCTTTAAAATAAAGGTATTTACAACGGGTAAATCATCTACCCACTGCATGTTTAGATCTTCTATATAGCGATAAAGTCGTTCGTCTGGTGCTATGATTTCTTTAAAAAGTTGCACCAAGAACTTTTGCTGATCTTTAAAACTAGGACTGTCTATTTCTTTGAATTCAAGATAACATTCACTTTTTACAATGGTATCGAAAAGCTGACGTACATAATCAAATTCTAATTCCCAGGTATTGAGTTTGTGCTGCTCAATTTTTTTAGTCAAAAATGGATGCTTAGCGATGATCGCTAATGGAGCAATTGCAACGATCGCGGGATAATCTTGATTGAGCGGGTTATCCCCTCTGCGCTGTTTATTTTGAATTTTGTCTTGCTCTTGAGCGTGTTCCCACAATGCCTTAAAGAGATAGAGCAAGGTAGTATGTAGCAGGAGCATGTCTTGACAACTATTCGCTATTGCTTTAGTTCCCTCTTTTAGAGAAAGTAGATTGCCGTTGTATTGGGCATAAACGGCTTGCATTACTTTTACGCGTATTTGTCGTCGTGTTAACATCTTCAAAGAACTTTAAGATGCAAAAATAATGGTTTAGACTGGAAAAAACAGTTTTATTTTTTTCTTTTCTAAAGAGATTTCCCTTAATCAAATGTTTACCTTTGAGGCTCAATTATGAAGGAATTACAATACCTTAACAAATATCTGTTTACCTATCGTTATAAATTGCTAATTGGGGTTTTTATAACCATTATCGCGCGCATATTTTCCCTTTTTACACCGCGATTAGTCGGTAACTCCATGACGTCAATTGAGCAGTTTTTAAATCAATCTAATCAAGATAGTACGCAATTAGAAAAAACCCTTCTCTTAAATATATCCCTTATTATTATCGCTTCCCTTGTTTCTGGTTTCTTCACTTTTTTGATGCGTCAAACCATCATTAATGTCTCCCGCTTTATTGAATATGACCTAAAAAACGAAGTGTACCAACATTATCAGCTGTTATGTAGCACCTTTTACAAAAAGAACAGAACTGGAGATTTGATGAGTCGCATTAGTGAAGATGTGAGTAAGGTAAGAATGTATTTTGGCCCTGCCTTAATGTATAGCATCAATACCATTGCGCTTTTTGTTATTGTGATAAGCTATATGGTGAGTATCGCTCCTACCCTTACACTGTATACCTTGTTGCCTCTACCAGTTTTATCAATCACCATTTACAAATTAAGTAGAGCAATCAATATTCGCAGTACTGCGGTTCAAGAAACACTTGCAAAATTATCCACTTTTACCCAAGAGGCTTTTAGTGGAATCGGCGTGATAAAATCCTACAATCTTCAACCTTCGATTGAAGA
>JBELLO010000145.1:0-3589 GCA_042096495.1 Candidatus Arcticimaribacter sp. | reverse complement strand
TCCATCCTTTATGTCACGATTTTTGAAGGTGACCAAAGCGAGGGACTTGAGCGCGATATGGAAGCCTATAACTTTTGGAAAAAATTTGTGCCAGAAGACAGAATCCTTTTAGGAAATAAAGAAGACAACTTCTGGGAAATGGGCGATCAAGGGCCATGTGGACCTTGCTCTGAAATCCATGTCGATATTCGTTCAGAAGAAGAAAAGCAAAAAGTTTCTGGCGCTGATTTAGTCAATCAAGATCACCCACAAGTGGTGGAGGTGTGGAACTTAGTCTTTATAGAATTCAATCGTAAAGCAAACGGGAGCTTAGAGCAATTACCCGAAAAACACATCGATACAGGAATGGGCTTTGAACGCCTTGCAATGGTCTTACAAGGCAAGCAATCTAATTATGATACAGACGTCTTTACGCCACTTATTCGTGAGATTGAAGCCTTGACAAAAACAGAATACGGGACTTCGTTAGAGGTTGACCGTGCTATTCGTGTGATTGCCGATCACGTGAGAACAGTTTACTTCTCCATCGCCGATGGACAATTGCCCAGCAATACTGGTGCAGGTTATGTGATTCGTCGCATCTTGCGTCGTGCCATTCGTTATGGCTTTACCTTCTTAGGCCAAAAGGAAGCCTTTATTCACCTTTTGGTGTCAACCTTAGAAAAACAAATGGGAGACGCTTTCCCAGAATTAAAGCGTGAGCAAAAGTTGGCCTTTAATGTGATTCGAGAAGAAGAGAATTCTTTCTTAAAAACCTTAGATCAAGGTCTGATCCTTTTGGATGCTATTTTGAAGGGAACCAAAGGAAAAGAACTCGACGGTGCAAAAGCTTTTGAGCTTTATGATACTTATGGATTCCCTTATGATTTAACGGCTTTGATTGCAAGTGAAAGAGGCTATACAGTAGACGAAGAAGGATTTAAAGCTTCTATGGAGCAACAAAAAAATCGTTCAAGAGCTGCCGCTTCTTCAAAAGCAGGAGACTGGGTTGTATTAGCCCAAGATGAGCTAGAAGAATTTGTCGGCTACGACACCCTAGAAACTCAAGTGAAAGTGACCCGCTATCGCAAAATGACTACCGCTAAAGAGGGAGACTTTTATCAACTGGTCTTTAACTTAACTCCCTTTTACCCAGAAGGTGGTGGGCAAGTGGGCGACAAGGGCTATCTCGAAGCGAGTAATGGGGACATTTACTATATCCTCAATACCAAAAAAGAGAACAACCTTATTATCCACTTTACTGAAACGCTTCCTACTAAATTAGAAGAAGGCTTTAAAGCAGTAGTCGATGCAAAACAGCGTCAACGCACTTCGAGTAACCACACCGCTACCCACTTATTGCATCAAGCATTAAGAGAGGTGTTAGGAGATCATGTTGAGCAAAAAGGTTCCATGGTGCATTCAGGAGAATTTCGTTTTGACTTTTCGCATTACGCAAAAGTTAGCACCGAAGAACTTAAGCAAGTAGAACAATTTGTCAACGCGCGTATCCAAGAGCAGTTGGCTTTAGAAGAAAATAGAGAAGCGATTCTAGCCGATGCGATGGAGCAAGGTGCAATGGCTTTATTTGGAGAGAAATACGGGGATACCGTGCGTACCATCCGTTTTGGACAATCCATTGAATTGTGTGGGGGAACCCATGTCTCGAATACAGCAGATATCTGGCATTTTAAAATCACTTCAGAAGGAGCGGTAGCCTCTGGTATTCGTCGAATTGAAGCGATCACAGGAGATGCGGCTAAAGCCTATTTCGAAGAGCAAACCGCATTGTTGGAACAGGTACAAGGGCTTTTAAACCAGCCACAGGATACTTTAAAAGCAATCCAAAACTTACAAGAAGAGACTGCGCAACTAAAGAAAGAATTACAAGGCCTAGCAAAGATACAACTAGCGGCACTAAAACAATCTCTAGCTGCAGAAATTACAGCTAAGAACGATGTTGACTTTTTGATTAAGGAAGTTGATCTCGATGGGGGAGCAATAAAAGATTTGGCTTTTTCTTTAGGGCAAAACAAAACCAATCTATTTGTAGTCTTAGCCTCTAAAAAAGGTGGAAAGCCAGTACTAAGTTGTTATATCTCTAAAGAGCTAGTTGCTTCAAAGGACCTTAATGCAGGCGCGATTGTACGTGAACTTGGAAAGCATATTCAAGGAGGTGGCGGTGGCCAGCCTTTCTTTGCAACTGCAGGAGGGAAAAATGTAGAAGGTATTTCGGCTGCGCTTAACGCAGCCAAAGAATTGATTTAAACTTCGCGATCCACTAAGTCTGTTACAACATAGTAACGAGGATCGTCGATAGATGCTTCAATTACTTTTTCAAAACCTGGATTCGCTTTTAGCAAGAGGGTTTTACACTCTGGGCTTAAATGTGTTAAACGAATGTTTTTGTTCTTCTTTAAGTATTTCTTGACTAAGTTTTCTAATGCCTCGATTCCAGAATGGTCTGATACACGAGATTCAATAAAGTCGATTTCAATATTTTCTGGATCGTTATTAACGTCAAATTTTGCCGTAAAGTTTTGAATGGATCCAAAGAATAATGGCCCCCAGATTTCATATACTTTGGTACCATCTTCCTTAAAGCTTTTTCGCGCACGAATCATCGTCGCATTTTCCCATGCGAACACGAGTGCAGCAATAATAACCCCAACTAATACAGCAATGGCTAAATCTTCTGCTACTGTTACAGCAGATACCGTGATAAGAATAAAAGCATCCTTGCGTGGGATCTTATTAATGATACGGAAACTACTCCATGCAAAGGTGCCAATCACCACCATAAACATTACCCCAACTAATGCTGCAATAGGAATTTGCTCGATCACACTCGATCCAAAAAGGACAAAGCACAAAAGCGCAACAGCTGCTACAATCCCAGAAAGACGCCCGCGTCCACCAGAGTTAACATTGATGATTGATTGCCCGATCATGGCGCAACCTCCCATTCCGCCAAAAAGACCATTGAGGATATTAGCAGCTCCCTGTGCGAGACATTCTCTGTTGCCGCTTCCACGAGTCTCTGTGATCTCATCTACAAGATTAAGGGTCATTAGGGATTCAATTAAACCTACAGCCGCTAATAAGAATGCCGTAGAAAGAATAAGGTCCCAATGTCCATTAAGGGTATAGAAAAGGGAAAAAATAGTAGTTTGAAATTGGGGGAGACCACCTTGCAGTCCTTCGCCCCCTCCATCGCGAATAAAAGAGCCTACTGTGCTTACTTCAAGTCCACCAAAAATGGTGATACAAGCCACTATAACAATTGCGGCTAAGGCAGCTGGAATTTTTGTGGTCAATTTGGGTAAAAAATACATGATCGCCATGGTTAAAGCAACTAAGCCTAACATGATATAAAGTGCCTCGCCAGATAGCCAACTAGTGCTTCCATCGACGGTTTGTTTAAAGAGTCCTAGCTGAGACAAGAAAATCACAATGGCTAAGCCGTTAACAAACCCCATCATTACTGGGTGCGGGATAAGACGAACAAACTTTCCTAATTTGAAGATTCCCGCTGCAATTTGAATGATTCCCACGATTAGAAGGGTGATGAACAACCAGTATAAGCCTAGGTTTTCAATAGGAGCAGCAA
>JBELLO010000144.1:0-3623 GCA_042096495.1 Candidatus Arcticimaribacter sp. | reverse complement strand
AATATTCAAGGCTATCAATTTTTAGGAATGATGGGGTCTGCCTACCTCTATGGCCTGGCACAAGCCAATCTTGAAATCAATGCTGTTCAAGGAATTCTATTAGGCGCATTTGTTTTTGTTCCGCTTTTTCTAAAAGAAAAAATCACCACCATTACCCAGTTTATTGCTAAAAAGCTGGGGCAGCGTATTGCCTTGTTTTACTCCTTAGCGAATATTGCTTTATTTGCAACGGTCACCCTGGGTGCGGCTCTTTTTTGGGGCGCTTATGCGGCCGATATGGTCTTTGGGGAGCAACTGTCTTTTTTGCATGAGGATAGAATCATTCGCATCGCTATCTTGATTATTATCCTTGGGGTCTTCTCTGCGGTCTATACCTATTTTGGGGGACTAAGTGCCGTGGTTAAAACCGATATTATTCAGTTTAGTGTTTTACTTATCGGCGGTATAGTGGTGTGCCTTACTGCGGTTTACCATCTGGGCGGTTGGGAACAATTGTATATTAAAACCCCCGAAAAAATGCAGCTGCATTTACCCGCTGATCATCCTACCTTACCCTGGACGCACTTATTTGGACTTTTCTTTTTAAACATCAATTATTGGTGTGCGAATCAAACCGTAATGCAACGTGCCCTTGCAGCAAAAAGTGTTACCCATGCCCAGACCGGTTTAATGGTGGGCGGGTTGATCAAGTACTTTATGGCGGTGATTATTATTGTGCCGGGGATAGCGCTCTATGGCATACTAGGTGACAGTTTAGGAGAGCCAGATTTAGCCTTTCCTTATCTGGTAAAAACCTATTTACCAGTGGGCGTAAAGGGGATCATTCTATGCGGTTTATTTGCTTCTTTGATGAGTACGGTAGATTCTACTTTTAATTCTCTTGCTACTCTATGGTCGACGGATATTTATGCGACTTACCTCAATAAAACAGCGACAGACCGTCAAAAAATTAGCGCAGGGAGAAAAGCAATCCTATTTAGCTTAGGAACTGCATTGATGATGGGCTTAATTCTCTTATATCTCAAGTTTGACAATCCAGACTCTGCCTTTACCCATACCCTCAATAATTTGCGCTATTATATTAATTGCGGAATAGTGGTGTTGATTTGCAGTGCTGTATTACTGGCAAAACCGAATAAAAAAGTCGTCCTATTTGCCTTTATTGCCACCTTGCCGATCAACATTGGTTTACAATTGATCTTTCCAGAGATGAATTACTTTGTACGGGCTTTCTGGGTGATCTTTAGTGGACTCTCTTTAGCCATTATAGCAAGTAAAGGACACCTCAATCCTCTTTTATCGTTGTTTCAACCGGCGAGTAAACAAAGTCGAAATTGGGGTTGGGCCTTAGCAATAAGTTTACTTTTGCTTCATTTTGTTTTTCATTAAAGCTGTTCGATAATGCTTATCTTGGGGCATATTTTAATTTATGCCACTTTGCATTATCGTTCCTTGTTACAATGAAGCTAATCGCTTTCCGCAAGAACAGTTTAGACAATTTCTTTCTAAGCATCCTGCTGTAGAGTTGATCTTAGTAGACGACGGTTCTACTGACAATACCTTAACGCTACTATCAGCGCTTTCAGCAGACTTTCCACAACAAGTGGAAACACTAGGGTTGTTAAAGAATAAAGGGAAAGCTGGTGCAGTGCAAGCAGGGATGCAACTGGCTTTGAAAAAGACGCAATGCGATCGCTTTGCCTACCTCGATGCAGACCTCTCGACTTCTTTAGAAGAATGCACACTTTTAGCAGAAAAAATCAATGCAGAAACCAGCTTTGTTTTTGGGTCTCGTATTCTTAAAACAGACAACCGCATAGAACGCAAATGGTACCGTTTTTTAATCGGAAGGGTAATTGCTACCGTAATTTCAAAAATGCTGGGAATTAGTGTCTATGACACTCAGTGTGGCTGTAAAATCTTCGATCGTAAATTAATCTCTGTGTCTTTTGACGCCCCCTTTAGTTCTCGCTGGTTATTTGATGTAGAAATTTTCTTTCGCCTGATCAATGCCCTTGGGAAAAAAGAAATGGTAGCACAGGCAAAAGAAGTACCGCTTGATCAATGGTTAGACACAGAAGACTCTAGGGTCAAATTCTCTTATATGTTCCAATTGTGGTTAGATTTAGCCATTATTTATCGCCGTTACAAACAATGAAAAAACTTTTCCCTCCCCTCAATGCTGCCTCTGTGACAGGCTACCTTTTAGTACTGCTGTTTTTAATTCGCGGTTTTTTTAACGGGGCGCTACCTTTGATGGATAAAACCGAAGCGCGTTATGCAGAAATCGCGCGTTTAATGGCCGAGACGGGAGAATGGATCGTGTTGCAAATTGATTATGGAGTTCCCTTTTGGGCGAAGCCTCCTTTATCGACCTGGTTTTCTGCTGCGAGTATTTCCCTTTTTGGCGAAGCCGAATTTTTTGTGCGGCTCCCCTATCTTTTGGCCTGTTTAGCCATGATCTTTTTAGTGGGAAAATACCGCCCTTCAGAGAAGATGTCTTTCTATTTACCGGGGCTGGTCTTAATGAGTTTGCCAGAGTTTTACTTGCATGCCGGGGTGGTCTCTACCGATACTTTTTTAAGCCTTTCAATCGCTTTAGTGATGCTCTCTTTTTGGGAAGGAATACAAGACAACGCAAAGGCTTACTGGCGCTATTTACTCTTTGTAGGAATGGGCTTAGGCCTTTTGGCTAAAGGACCCATCGTGGGGATTTTAACCGTTCCACCCATCTTGTTGTGGTGTGCATTGAGTGATTTTAAATGGAAAACTTTATTGCGTTTCCCTATATTTTTAGGAGCGCTTGTTTCGCTAGGGATCGCGGTGCCTTGGTACATTTGGGCAGAGTTGCGTTCTCCAGGATTTATCGACTATTTTATCGTGGGAGAACATTTTAAACGCTACCTAGACTCTAGTTGGAGCGGAGACAAATACGGTTTCCCTAAGCAGCAACCCATGGGGATGGTTTGGCTGTTTTTGATTGGGGCAGTGCTCCCATGGATCGGGAGTTTTATCAAAAAAATGAAGGCGCAGGGCCGTGATCTATTTAAAGATCAATGGAGTCTTTATCTTCTGCTTTGGTTACTCTGGACACCGTTCTTTTTTACCTCTTCAAAAAGCTTAATTCATCCCTACACCCTGCCGGTGATGATTCCTTTTGCGCTATTGATTGTTCATTATTGGGAAGGGGTTAAACTCAAGAAAATCCATATGATCTTAGCCCTCGAACTGCCGCTTTTATTGGTCGCAATTTATTTTAGCGGAACGGTGGATCAGGTTTTCCTCGATAATTCTGATAAGACTTTAGTCGCTAGCGCGCCAAAGAATACGACGCTATATGCCCTCGACTGGAAATCTTATTCTAGTCAATACTACAGCCAAGGACAGGTTGAAGTTGTTCCTGCTGACACCCTTTTACAACAGCTTAGAAAAAAAGAAGACTTTGCTGTCATTATTCGACACAAGGATTTTGAGGGTTTACCCTTGATTGTTAAAGATCAACTCGAGCTTTTAACTAAAAATAAAAAGAGAGGTGTTTATAAAGCCATCCACAAACAATACAGTGGAACGGCAACGTTTATTCCTTGAGAAGGTTATTTAAACGGGTAGGGTTATTCTACCGT
>JBELLO010000143.1:0-3626 GCA_042096495.1 Candidatus Arcticimaribacter sp. | reverse complement strand
GCACCAGGAGAAAATGGAGAATTAGCGGCTTATCTTGAAGAAAGAAATATTCCACATACCAGTTGTGATGCAAAAATGGCAACACTCACCTATGACAAAAGAGCCTGTTTAAAGGTGGCGAATGCACATGGGTTTCCATCGGCAAAACGTTTAAGTGTCAATAAAGGAGAAGAAATTACTGCAGAAAAAGTTAGCACCGCAGTAGGCTTCCCTTGTTTTGTAAAGGCTAATCGCGCCGGAAGCAGCTTTGGGGTATACAAGGTGATGAATGAACAAGAATTACCCGCTGCATTAGCAGGCGCATTTAAAGAAGACGAAGAGGTCTTGATTGAGGCTGCGCTTGAAGGAAGAGAGATTACTGTGGGGGTTTTAGAATGGAAAGGAGAGGTACGTGTTTTACCTATTACAGAGATTATTAGCGAAAATGACTTCTTTGACTATGAAGCGAAATACGAAGGTAAATCACAAGAGATCACTCCAGCCAATCTTCCTGAAGCATGGGAGGCAGAAGCCAAAAAAATGGCGAAAGAACTCTACACTACCCTTGGCCTAAAAGGAATCACTCGTTCCGAATTTATTTTTCAAGACGGAACCCCCCACCTATTAGAGATTAATACTATCCCTGGAATGACACTTCAAAGTATTATTCCGCAACAAGCAGAAGCGGCGGGAATTTCTCTCAGTGAATTAATTACAGGGGTAATCGATAATAGCTTAGCTAAAAAAGCCTAAATTTAACTTATGAAACGCGCTATTTTTCCCGGTTCTTTTGACCCCATCACCATGGGTCATGTTGATATTATTCGCCGTTCGCTCCCTTTATTTGACGAACTAATTATTGCGATAGGCGTTAATTCTACCAAAAAATATATGTTTTCGCTCGACCAGCGCAAGGCATTTATTGAAGCGACATTTGCTGATGAACCAAAAATCAAGGTGGATACCTATGAAGGGCTAACCGTTGATTATTGCGAGAAAATTGAAGCAAATTTTATTTTAAGAGGCTTGCGTAATCCTGCAGATTTTGAATTTGAAAAAACCATTACTCAGGTAAATCGACGTTTATCTAATATTGAGACGGTGTTTTTGCTCACCTCTGCCGATACTTCATTTATCAGTAGCAGTATAGTGAGAGAAGTGATTCATTTTAAAGGAGATTACTCTTCGATGGTTCCAGCTGCTGTAAGTTTATAGCCCTGCTTTTTCCCACAAAAATTTAATATTCGCATAAGCGTTTTCAAATAAGTCAGGGACATCTTTCTTATCAATCCATTCTGCTTTTTGGATTCCTTCCTCTTCTTGTGGTTGCAATGCACCTTCAAAATCAGTTTCCATCGCATACCAATAGGTTTTCTTTAAACGATATTTTCCATTGCGGTGAAACATATGTAAAGTAGTGGGAAGCGATTTTGTAATGGCTAAATGCGCTACACCTGTTTCTTCTTCAACCTCTCTTATCGCAGCAGAACGAACCGATTCGTCTTGTTCTATTCTACCCTTTGGAATATCCCATTTATTATTGCGATAGATAAACAAAAACTTTTTGGTTTGCCTATGCTGCACAATTCCACCAGCGGCTTCGATCACTTTAAAAAGAGCATAAAACAACTGCCACATCTTATCTTCTTTAGCATGAAAGAGATATAACTGCTTTACTTTCTTTGATTTAAGGGCAGCTATAATACTTTTTTTATGGGTGAATTTCAAAAAGAAGACAGGACTTTCTTGGGTTTGTTCAACAAATGAAGTCGTTAAAATGATTGGCTTTTGATTGAAAAATACTTTATACATTTGTGTATGATTTATAGTGAACAAACGGCAGCTAAAACAGCGCAACATCTTTTACAAATTAATGCAATAAAATTGAATCCTGAAAACCCATTTACATGGGCGAGTGGATGGAAATCTCCTATTTACTGCGATAACCGCCTGGCACTATCGTATCCTGAAGTTAGGGATTTTTTAGCTGTCAATTTAGCACAACAAGTAGAAAAGCTTTACGGAACTGATGTGACTATCGCAGGAGTGGCTACTGGGGCAATTGGCATTGGGATGCTAGTCGCTGAAAAATTAAACCTACCGTTTATCTATGTTCGGCCAGAACCTAAAAAACACGGACGTCAAAATCAAATCGAAGGACATGCTCCAGATGGGAAACCTATTGTAGTAATCGAAGATTTAATCAGTACAGGAAAAAGTAGTCTAAACGCCGTTAGAGCGATTAAACAACAAAATTTTGAGGTTTTAGGCATGCTAGCCTTATTCTCTTATGGATTTAATGTCGCTGAAGAAAACTTTGGCAAAGAAAACATTGAATTACACACCTTGAGTAATTACGATCACTTATTACAATTTGCGAATCAAGAAAAAGCCATCACAGACGAACAACTGGCGACGCTATCCCTTTGGAGAAAGGACCCTGCAACCTGGACACCCTAATAAACCCATTCAACGGTTTTATGTTGAAAAGTCCTGAATTGATCATCTTCAGTTTTTAAAATTAATTCCCCCTGCTCATTCACCGAATCAACAGTGGCCTGAAAAGCCTGACCTTCTGCTAAAAAACTTCTTTTTTCTCCCAGACCAAAGAGCGCTTTGTTAAACGCACTAAAACTGTCTTTAACAGAAATACCCGAAGTAAAATAAAAGCTGAGGTCTGCTAAAATTTTGAGCAAGACTTCTTCAATCTCAAAGGGTCTTCCTGCCGCTAATTGCATAGAACTAGCACGTTTTAGATCAGAGAATTCTAATTGATTGACATTTAAACCAATTCCTACAATACTACCGTTGTGTTTTTTCCCCCGGTAAAGGTTTTCAATTAACAAACCACATATTTTTTTATTCTCTGACAAAATGTCGTTTGGCCATTTTATACTGACAGTGGGAATTCCAAAAGAAATCAAGGCACTTCTCACCGCTAAAGCAACCCAACAATTAAGCACAAAAACAGTTGGTAAAGCCAATTTTTCTGGGGACAGAAAAACCGAAAAAGTGAGATTCTTGTTTGGCTCAGAGACCCATCTACTTTCCCTTTGCCCTTTTCCTTTTTGTTGATCTAGTGCCCATAAAACTTCCCCATGCACTATTTTAGATGCATGGTATTGCCGTTTAAGTGCCCTATTAGTAGAGTCAATGGCATCAATTTTGTTAATTTTGAAATATGACATTTGTTACCGTATTGTCTCCAAGAAAGTAATAAATTTGTGAAAACTAAAAATATTAATGACAAAAACTTCGAACGCCGCTGACAACCTTATCGCACAAATCATTTTGGGCGTAGAAGAAGTAAAAGGACTGGACATCAAATTACTGGATTTAAGATCGCTAGACAATACTGTATGTGATTACTTTGTCGTCTGTTCTGGCACCTCGAACACCCACGTTGCTGCCATTGTTCAATCTATCCAAAAAATTGTCAGTAAAGCACTGAAAGAAAAACCCTACCACACAGAAGGTCAAGATAACGCCGAGTGGGTCCTTATGGATTATATTAATGTAGTGGTGCATGTATTTCAAAAACCAACCCGTGAATTCTACAATATTGAAGAATTATGGGGTGATGCTGAAACAACCCCCATTGCCTCTAATTATTAAAAAATGACGAAAAAGAAAAAACAAAATACCCC
>JBELLO010000142.1:0-3635 GCA_042096495.1 Candidatus Arcticimaribacter sp. | reverse complement strand
TAGGTGATGAGTTGTCGGTTGATTTCTCCGCTACAAAAGCGGTAATTCATGGCAGCAACGGCATAACCGTTTTTGGCCAATAAAGCTGCGGTGGCTTGGATGTATTTGGAGGCACTACTCCCCTCTAACCCATGGCATAGAATTACGATTTTATCGCTTCCATTTTCGAGCAAGTCGATGTCTAAAAAGTCATCATCGGGGGTTGCAATGCGTTGGCGTTTAAAGGCTAAGGCTTTGGTTCTTCGGAACAAAGAACTGTACATGGTATTGAGATGCCCGTTTTTAAAAAAGAAAGAAGGGGTGTAATTCGTCGCTAGTATGGGCATATGGTGAAATCATTAATATGTACCAAAGATAACTTTTCTTCTAAGTCTCGTAGTTGGAGCAACAAAAATCAAATCTTGGAATATTCAGTATCTTGGGCATTGATGAAAGCGTACCTCTCCCTCCTATTGGTTTTAGTTTGTTGTTTGACAAAAAGCTTTGCGCAGGATAAATACGAAAAAGAATCCCGTATTAAGAAATCGCAAGTGCCTGCAACAGCCTTAAACTTTATCGAGGCTGCAGGCTTTAGCCAAAAAATCAAATGGTATAAAGAAGAAAGCTTAGTAGGCTATAGCTATGAAGCTAAAACGATTAATCAAGGCCGTAAATACAGCGTAGAGTTTGATTCTCTGGGGAAGATTGAAGATATTGAGTATAAAATCTCCTGGGCAGCGATTCCCCCTTTGGCGAAAGCCAAAATAGAAGCCTACTTTGATCGCGACTATCAGAAAAGGAAAATCGTCAAAGTCCAAGTGCAAGTCAGCGGTCCCTCTCCCAACTTGATCCAATGGATCAAAGACAAGAAAGCACCGCCAGAGATCATCACCAAATACGAGCTGGTTATCAAAGGAAGCAAAGCAAAACAAAGTCAAATGATGGAGTATCTGTTTACAGAAGCTGGCACAGTGGAACGAGCGTCAAAAATTGTCTTAAAAAACACCGACCATCTTGAATACTAGGTTGAAAATAGAGATGCTTTTTGTTCTTGGGGGCTTATGTAGTAACATTTGGGCCCAAGAAAATACTTTGGGGACCTTACCCAGTTTAAACTTCAATAAAGCATTGAAAAACGACTGGAGGCTTAACCTCAGTATACAAGCGCGAAATGGCATAACGGAAAGGCAGATCGAATGTGGGCGTCCTTCAACCTATGAATATATGCACACAGATTACACCTTGATTGCGGCTAAAAAAACAGGGCTAAACAATGCCTTAGCCGGCGGAATACTTCTGCGGTATCAGGACCAGGAGTTGATTGTACGCTACATTCAGCAGTTTACTCTAGTGAGAAAATACAGCGCCTTTAGAATGGCGCATCGCTTTCGCATGGATCAAACCAAAAGCCAAACGGATCCCTTAAAATACCGCCTTCGTTACAGGGCAACCCTAGAATTACCCTTAAACGGAACTGTGGTTGACCCCAAAGAGTGGTACCTTAAGATCAATCACGAATACCTCAATGCCTTTCAAGCACAAACGCATGATCTTGAGGTGCGCCTTGTTCCCTTAGTCGGCTATAAGTTTAGCGAGAAAAACAAGCTCGAAACCGGCTTCGATTACCGCCGCAGTGGTTTTGTCAACAACGCTGCCAATAATGATTTTTGGCTTAGCTTAAATTGGTACCTTATCCTTTAGTAAAGAGGATCGAAATATTCCTTTTAACAGTATAGAGGAGAAAAACTACCCGGGAGTTAAAAATATTATATTTAGTTTTCCCTTATGAAAAACACCTTTCTTTTCCTGCTATTCTCGGGCGGTTTAGTGTTCGCCCAAGCCAGTACAGAGGTTTATCTCTTAGACCTCTCGACAGATAGTACAAGACCCACCAACATTTCACAGAACCCTGGCTATGACAATCAGCCGTCTTTTTGGGACAACGAGGACTTGCTTTACACCCGTAGCAGAGCTGGACAAACCGATATAGTGCGCTTCAAAATCAGCAGTAAAAAGCTCGAATGGCAAACCAATTCTGCACAAGGCAGTGAATATTCCCCCTTACGCATCCCAGATAGCGAAGCCTTTTCGGCCATTCGATTAGATACTACAGGACTACAACGCTTGTATCGTTATACCGCTGACGGGAAAGACGAACTACTTTTCTCTACGCTTAAAATTGGCTACCAGCGTTGGATTTCTGCCACTACATTGCTCTGTACCGTTTTGGTCGAAGACCATATGAATCTTATGTTGGCCAAAACAGATAAACCTCCTCTGCTTCTTGCAGAAAAAGTGGGCAGAAGCCTTCATCGCATCCCTAACACTGGGCAGCTGAGTTTTATTCAGCAAAAAGAAGGAGAAAATGTCTTGAGCAGCTATGATCCCAAAACTGAAATTATCCAAGCCCTACTTCTACTTCCAGCAGGGGTGCAAGATGTCGCTTGGTTAGCTTCAGGGACATTGATTTTTGGGCAAGGGAACACCTTATACCAATGGGATCCTGCCACCTCAACAGACATCGAATTTTGGAAAAAACTAGAAGGAATAAACAACATTAGTCGCTTAGCGCTTAGCCCTAACGGAAAACTGCTCGCCTTAGTAGGGGAAAAATAATCCAAAAAAATCTTACATTTAAGGGAATTTGACTTTGCTCCAAAGGTCATTTAATGAAAGACTATGACGTACGATTACATTATCATTGGGGCGGGTTCGGCTGGTTGTGTTTTAGCGAATCGCCTTTCTGCCGATCCAAAAAACACAGTATTATTGCTAGAAGCAGGAGGCCCAGACAACAACCCCAACATTCATATCCCCGGAGCATACACTAAGCTGCACAAGAGCCAACAAGACTGGGGCTTCTGGACCGAAGCGCAAACCCATGTCAATAACCGTAAAATCTATCTCCCCCGCGGGAAAACTTTAGGGGGAAGTAGCTCCACCAATGCGATGGCCTATGTTCGTGGCAATCGCGCGGACTACGATCACTGGGCTTCGCTGGGCAATCAAGGCTGGGAATACGACAGTGTCCTCCCCTATTTTAAACGCTCTGAACAACACCAACAAGCGGGTCAAGTAGATACCGCTTATCACGGGACTACAGGAGAGCTCAGCGTTACCCTGCCCACCCAGTTTAAAACCCCTTTTGTCGATGCGTTTGTCTCCTCTTGTGCTGCGGTGGGCATCCCAGCAAACAAAGACTATAACGGGGCACTGCAAGAAGGTGCCGGTATCGTACAAAGCACCATCAAAGATGGAAAACGCGCCAGTGGAGCAGCGGCTTTTTTAACACCCGTTTTAAAGCGCAAGAACCTGACAGCCATCACAAAAGCCCAAGTCACTAAAATCATTTTTGAAGGCAAAACAGCCGTCGGGGTGAGCTATATCAAAGGCCATAAAACCCAATCAGTTGAAGCTAACAAAGAAATCATTGTTTCGGCGGGAGCGTTTCAATCCCCACAACTTTTAATGGTTTCTGGAATAGGTGATCCTGAAGAACTCAAAGCGCATAACATCCCTTGTGTTCACGCCCTCCCCGGAGTAGGGAAAAACCTGCAAGACCACGTCTTTTACCCTATCGCAACAGTGGCAAAAGAACAACTGGGAATCAACCACTATATTCCGCCTTTACAACAACTCAAAGCGGCATGGAACTA
>JBELLO010000141.1:0-3654 GCA_042096495.1 Candidatus Arcticimaribacter sp. | reverse complement strand
CCATCTTCTTCTCCACCTGTAATACCTAATTCGATTTCAAGTGTCATTTCCATTTTTGCCATTCGAGCGAGGTACTCTTTACAAAGGCTAATGTTCTCTTCTAATGGCTCTTCTGATAAATCAATCATGTGAGAGCTGTATAAAGGCTTACCTGTTTCTTTAAAGAATTTTTCACCTGCATCTAATAAACCGTCAATCCATGGCAAAAGATTTTTTGCGCAATGGTCTGTGTTTAAGATAACGGTGGCACCATATAATTCAGCTAATTCATGGATGTGTTTTGCACCCGCAATAGCCCCTGCAATTGCAGATTGTTGATTGTCGTTACTCAGTCCTTTTCCAGCATTAAACTGTGCGCCACCATTCGAAAATTGAATGATCACAGGGCTGTTTAATTCTGCTGCGGTTTCAAGAACTGCATTAATAGAGTTGTTTCCAATAACATTAACTGCTGGAAGCGCAAATTTTTTGGCTTTAGCAAATTGAAAAATTTCTTGAACTTGGCGGCCAGTGGCAACACCTTTTGGGAAAGTTGATTTCATTATTTGGTTTTCTAAGAGGCAAAAATAACAAAAATGCCTTAAAAGGGATAATTTATCCCCACATTAAAGACAGCTTTGTCAAGGGCGATTTGTGATCCCCATCTGTCTTGTGGAGCTTGAGACGGGTCAAAGGTTTTAAAAGCGGTATCGAGTCTAAATATGAAGTAATCAAAATCATAGCGAAGACCAAATCCTGTTCCCACCGCGAGTTGGTTTAAATCACGATAGCTATTTAGACTTTGACTACTATCCGGGACATTGTTGTTGACATTCCAGATGTTTCCTGCATCGATAAAAAAGGCGCCTTTTACAGGGCCAATGATAGGATAGCGGTATTCAAGATTGAGTGCTATTTTAAAGTTTGCTTCGTTAAATTCATTAATACCACTACTGGAACCTGGTCCCAATTTATAGGCTTTCCATGCTCTATTGTCATTTGTTCCCCCGGCATAGTAGGAGCGTGTAAAGGGGATACTTTTTGAATTCCCATAAGGAAGAGCAATCCCAGTGAACCCTCTAAAAGCAAGAATTCTTTCTCTGCCTACTTCCCAGTGTTTGATATAACTCACCTCTGATTTGAAGTACTGTGATGGGGCAAGATTAAGAATAAATCGATTTCCATCACTGTCTTTAGGAGTGTCTGTTAAATTTAAAATCCCGTTGAGTAAATTCCCAACCCATTCAAATTTGACCCTGAATTGTGAAAAGCTTTCGTCGATGATACTCTCTTGATTGTTTTTTAAAAAGCTAAAAGATGATCCCACAATAAAGTTGTTTGCAGTCAATCGATTTTTACGTTCATTGATGTTTGATACATTAGTAAAACGAGGATCTTCTGTAGAGATATCTGTTCGATTATTTAAAACGTGGTCGATAAAGCGATCTGTTCCTATGGGGATAGAAAGGTTTCCGTTTTGATCTAGATAAGGATTATTATATGCTGGAAGCGAAGTGGCAATCGAATTTAATCGATCATAAGAATTGCGGTAAACATTGAAATAGTTGTCAATTGCTCTATTGTCAACATATTCAATATCAGCGAGTTTTAAAGTGAAAGTGTAGGCGGGTTTTGTTTTCCACTGGTATTCAAAATTTCCGGTAAAACTCTGTCGATCGAGCCCTATGTTTTCTTGAAGTGATATCCCTAAAGAAATATTTGTTTTCACATTGATGTTTTCAAAAAAAGCATTTTTTATTTTCTTTGGAGCTAATAATCGAGGTACCCTAAGTAGTAAATTTCCACCCACCTCAAAGAGGTTGAAAAATGTGCTCTTTTCTTCGGCGACATCTCGTGAGGATCCTATGGTGCTTTTTACCCCGAATTCAAGAATTTCTGCTCCTCTAAAAACATTTCTACTAATGACTGAAGACCCCAAGGTAATCCCGATATCTTGAATATTTGAATGAGAAACATCAAAGTCAAATCCCAGGGAGAAACGCTCTTTAGGACTAAGATATACATTGGCATCAAGTAAAGACGGGGCGTTTTCTACTGCTGCATAACTAATGGTGGGGTATTTGAAGTTTTGCAATTCGTTAAAGTAGCGATAGGTAGCAGTTCTGTCTTGATAGCTGTAGGCTTGATTTGGAGTGATTTTAACTCCTTTTGCTAACACGCTAGGGTTGTATTTTAAAGGGCCTACAGAGAAAATTTTGATTCCGTTATAATCAATAGAATCTGTGTAGATAGAAAAATCTTGTTCTGGATTTTCTACATAAATCGAGAGGGATCTTACTTTTTGAACACGATAAGGGACTTCTACTAGGGTGTCTTGAACCCGTTTTTGTGCATTTTTGATTTCTACAACTAAGGGGATTTTTGTGTCGATGCCCAAACTGTCTTTAAAGGCTTTAAAGCGAATAGATCTTTGCTGAAAGTTGAAAATACCATTGTTTCTAAATACATTGATCAAGCGTTCTCTTTCTGCATTGATATTTTCTACTTTAAAGGCTTCGCCTTGTTTTACAACACTTTCTTTTTGATGCACTTTATAAATAGAATCTATGTCTTGTGATGCGATCACACTCGTGATACTATCAAGGCTAAAGCGAGGCCCAGTAGTAACTTTGTAGCGAATACTTGATTTTTGTGGCCGCAATGTTTCAACTGTAGCAGTTGCGGTGGTATTAAAATAGCCTAGGTTGTTATAGTACTGGGTAAAAAGTGAATTAGTCAGTGCAATTTTATCCTGATCGACTATGCTGGGAGGTTCTCCAGCTTTTTTAATCCAATTAGAAAAGCCCACTCTATAGCGTTTAACTTGTTCGAGTTGTTTTGGCGATAGCCATTTGTTAAGCCGCTTTTCACGTTGTGGTTTCTTCTTTAGCCATGCCTCAAAACGCTCTTCAGTGTCTGATTTACTCAGGTTATACAGATGCAATTTATAGGGTATCCCTAGCAGGCTTTGGTTTTCTGGAGTTTGTGATAATACAATTACAGGATCCTGGGTAATTATTTCATCATTTAGGACAAAACTTTGCTTGACAATAAGGCTTTCTTCTTTTGCTAACTTTTTGGTACTGTTACAGCTGTGTAAAATCACACATACCACAAGGAGAATTACTATTTTTGTATCGGCCAAATTCAAGAAGGGAATCTTTAAAGGCAAAAATACATCATTTATGATTACCAAAAAGGAGCTCAAACAGATCAATTCACTCGCACATAAAAAAGGGCGGAAGTCACAACAGCAATTTGTGGTTGAGGGGAAGAAGTCTGTAGAAGAATTTATTGCAGCAGGTTTTCAACCAAAAAATCTTTTTTCTACCGAAGATGCTAGTTTAGAAGGAGCGATCGCAGTAACAGAAAGCGAAATGCAAAAGATGAGTTTTTTGAAAAATGCTTCTCCTTACCTAGGCGTATTTGAGATCCCAGCATCTAATCCTTTACCTCAAAAGGGGCGTATTTTAGTATTAGACAAGGTAGCAGACCCTGGAAATCTGGGGACCATATTGAGAATCTGTGACTGGTTTGGGATAACGCATGTCGTGGGGTCACTAGATACAGTTGATTGTTATAACCCTAAAGTAGTGCAGGCAAGTATGGGCTCTTTAGCACGAGTACAATGTCAGTATGCAGATTTAAATCAGTTTTTAAGCACCACTCAGTGCG
>JBELLO010000140.1:0-3675 GCA_042096495.1 Candidatus Arcticimaribacter sp. | reverse complement strand
AAAAGTATCGACATCGTTTTTCTCTTTGAGTAAATGATAATTAATGTGATTTAAATCGGCTAAAGTGCTGGATAGAACTTTGTCTGTTCCCCATTCTTTTTGCTTAAAAAGGTCAGGTAAAAATTGATTGAGTCCTAATAAATAGTAGCCCCCATCTTTTGAAGGGCCAATCACTGCAGCTTGATTCTCTAAGGCATTAAATGCGTCTTGAATATCTTGGACCTCGAGGGTCCATAAATCTGTACCAATGATAATAATCTTGTTATGAGAAATAAAACTTTCTTGAAAAGCATTTGCCATACGTTCTCCTAGGTGTTCTCCTGCTTGTTTTTTCTTCTGGTTAGCAATAGTCGAAAAGAGGTCATTTTCCTCGATTTTATCAGAATAATATAAATGAATGTCTACTTCTAATTCTTTTAAAACTGAAGCGGTTTTTTTAAGAAGTTCTTTGTAGATCAATAGGGCTTTTTCTTCTCCGATGGTTTTAGCTAAACGCGTTTTTACTTTTCCTAATCTTGGGTTTTTGCAAAAAACGAGTAAAAGAGGTTTCTTCACAGTTAAGCGGATTAAGCGATACTTCCTTGACAGCTGCTTCCTGCGCCAGCAGTACAGCCATAGCAGTGTTGCGAGAGTAGGATTTTTCTTTTTGTGAGGGCTTCGAGATTAAAGTCGCGAATATGATGATGCTCACTGTCTACCCTTAATTCAAGCATTTGGTTGAAATCACAATCGTATAAATAGCCTTCCCAACTAACAGAAATGGTATTGGTACACATTACATTATCTGCGGCAATAGGATTAAATGCATCTACTAGTGTGTGCATGTATTCTTCATAATTTTCTGATGCAATGAGATAGTCTAAAAAGCGGCTAATGGGCAAGTTTGTAATGGTAAAAAGTTGATTGAATACGATGTCGAAATCTTCATTTAAAGCTACTTTAAAGTCGTTTTCAAGCGCCTGTTGATCTCCAGGTAAAAAAGCACCAGAAGGATTGTATACCAAGTCTAATTCAAGGGAAGAATGTTCTTTCCCAAAACCAACTTCATTTAACTTTTGTAAGGCTTTAATGGATTGATCAAATACTCCAGAACCACGTTGACGATCTGTTTTATTGCGCTTATAAAAAGGTAAAGATGAAATAACATGGACTTTGTGCTGAGCAAAAAATTGCGGTAGATCATGGTATTTTTTATTGGCCATGATAATGGTGAGATTCGATCGAACAATGATTTCTTTTACAGTAGTTTGAGCGCGAATCTGCTCGACAAACCATCTAAATTTTGGGTGCATTTCTGGAGCTCCACCAGTGAGGTCAACGGTTTCAATGGCATTATTTCGCATTACATTAAGACAGTCCTCAAGGGTGGTGTCTAGCATCATTTCTTTTCTGTCTGGACCAGCATCAACATGGCAATGTGCGCATACTTGGTTACACATATAGCCTAGATTAATTTGTAAAATCTGTAGGGTTTTGGGGCGAATAGCCTCTAGTTGATGTGCGGCTAGTTTTTCTTTAAAAGTAGGAAGGGTTCCATCTTGAAAAATGCCATTAGATAAGATCTCTAATTGACGTTGGGTGTCAGACAATTCGTTTTGACGTGCTTTAAGGGATTTGGTTGCCATAAATTACATGCTCAATTGATCGTGTCGATTCATCATTTGTACACCATGAACAAGAACCGCACCACTTTTAATGGCTGCGCCCACATGTACAGCTTCCATCATTTCCTCTTTTTCAATGCCTTTTTCTAAGCCATCTTTTGTGTAAGCGTCTATACAATATGGGCAGTGCACCACATGAGATACCGCTAGGGCAATTAAGGATTTTTCTCTAGCCGTTAAATGCCCTTCTTTGAATACACTGCTATAGTATTCAAAAAACTTTTCGCCTAGTGCTTCATTCCATTCTGTGATGGAGCTAAATTTTTTTAAATCCTCTGGATTGTAATATGTCTTTTTCATAATATTTTAAGATTTACAGCTCAATTAGTTACAAGTATAGGAGTTTTTTTATATTTACGTACAGTATCTACTTAAAACCCAAATCTTAAATGTATACTAAAATAAACTTTCGTACCTTTAAGCATCCTTCTAATGTTATAGTAGGACTATTCTTAATTATGGCGAGTTATGGAGCTATTTGAAGGTAATGTAGCACTCCCATTGTTTATCAGCAATGTGGTAACCATAATGCTTATTGTATTTTTTGGCCGTGACCGTTCAAGACAACGAATGGCCTATAAAAATCAAATTGCGCGACTTGAGTCAAAATCACTTAAGGCGCAAATGAACCCTCACTTTATCTACAATACCCTGAATGGAATTCAGAGTGTTATGCTGCTAAAAGGAGAAGAGGTTGCCAATGAATACATTGGTGTCTTTGCCCGTATTTTAAGAAAAACATTAGAAATGTCTATCACAGAAAATTTATCCTTAGCAGAAGAATTAAACTATTTAAGGGGCTATGTCACTTTGCAAAATTTGAGACTAAATATCCCGGTCCGTTTTTTAGAGCAGGTTCCTTCATTAGAAGATCAAGAGCAACACATGATTCCTCCCATGTTAATCCAGCCGATTATAGAAAATGCGATTTTTCATGGCTTATCCCCCATGAATAGGCAAGGTTTTATTCTTATCACCATAAAGTTGCAAAAGAAAAGAATGAAAATAACCCTTGAAGATAATGGAGTGGGTAGAAAAGAAGCAATGATTAATAAAAAGTTGAATGCGGAGGACGGTGAATATCAACCTAAATCCATTGCGACAAAAATTCTTAAAGAACGCATCGATGTCTTGAACTATCTCTACAAGGCAAAATCAGAATTCTTTTTAGAAGATGTAATCAAAGAGAATAATGTTGTTGGGACAAAGGCTACACTCATATTACCTAAAACTATAAAAAAGATCAAGTATGAAAAGATTAAGGACGATATTAGTAGACGATGAAAAAAACAATTTAGACCTACTAGAATACTTCATCAAAAAAAATTGCCCTTCTTTAGAAATAATTGCCAAATGTTTAACCTATGACATTGCAAAAGAGACCATTGAAAACACAGATTTCGATCTTGTTTTTTTAGACATTCTTTTAGACCGTGATAATTCTTTTCATCTGTTAGAAAGGATAGATAAAACTTCTTTTCATATTATTTTCACTACCGCTTATGATGAATATGCCATTAAAGCGTTCCGTTATAATGCGACAGATTATTTATTAAAACCTATTGTTATTGAAGATTTGATTGAGGCTGTGGATCGGGTAGAAGAACAAATTCACAAAAAAGAATTTGTTCACCGGGAACAAATCAAACAATTGTCAGAATCAATTTTAAAAAAGCAGCCATTAAATTACTTAACCGTTTCAGGGATGGATAGGGTAGATTTTATTCAACCAGATGATATTGTTTATTTAAAATCTGCAGGCCGATATACCGAGTTTTATTTAGAGGATGTAAAGCGAAAAATCATCTCTTCACGGCCCATCGGCGAATATGAAACAATACTTCCAGAAGATCGATTTTACCGCATACATAACTCTTTTATTATCAATCTTAATGCTTTGATAAACATTAATAAAAGGGCAGGAAATTATTGTGAGCTAACAAACGGAGTTTCTTTGCCTATTTCAAGAAGGCGATTTGAAGGGCTAATTAAGTTGATGCGATTGAAATAA
>JBELLO010000139.1:0-3691 GCA_042096495.1 Candidatus Arcticimaribacter sp. | reverse complement strand
ACTTTTGGGGTGATTTCTAGCACCCCTCCTAAAACATCTCCCCCGTATTTAAGGGCACTTGCTCCTTTGATCAGCTGTACTTGATCGGCTCCATTAACATCAATACTAGGGGCGTGATCTGCTCCCCATTCATGATCTTGCAAACGGATCCCGTCATTGACAATCGCTAAGCGTGACCCGGTCACTCCATGAACCATGGGTTTGACAATAGCATTGCCTGTTTTAATGCTCGACACACCCGAAAGTTGTGCCAAAGCATCACCTAAGTTTTGCGCCCTAAAACGCTTGATTTCACCCTCTGTGAGTCGACGTTCTATCCCTGTCTTAGTAGTGTTTTTTTGACTGGTCTCACTAACGATAATTTCTTCGAGCTCATTAATATGATGCTCTAAAAAATAGCGTTTTACGCTGGTGACAGGAAGGGTTTGCTTTTGTGTAACACTAACACAATCTGGGTGTTCAAATAGCAAGGTATATTGCCCTTTACAAAGGTTTCGAAATAAGAATTTACCATCGGTAGTAGTCGACAGCTGTTGGTTGGTTTCCACCACAGTAACCATTACTTGTTCAAGGGCAAGATTTTCGTGCACATCAAACACCTCCCCAAAAAGCTCATACTCACATTTTTGAGAATACAGCCCCTGGTTAAAACAGAAGGCACAGAAAAGAAGAAGGCGTTTAAACACGCGTTAAAATAATAAATACAGGCGGCTTTTTGTAACGAAAACCGCCTGTGTTGGTTTTACTGAATTATAACTGGGAAATCTAATTCAACATCTGTTGAACCACCTAAATCCCCTCTAGAAGCACCTGCCTTTGAGGTAGGTTCATGAATTAAATAAACTCTTACTACGCCAGAACTTGCTTCTGCAGCAGCCCATTGCGTCTTTTGGTTGATGCTCGTTCCATCGCCGTCTACCACATCGTTACTTGCGGCTGAAATAAATAAAGCTGCGCTTGAAACTTGATAGAAAATAAAATGTTCGTCTGCTTCTTCGATAACTTCTTCTGTAATATCTTCTATATCTGAAGCGTCTGAAGCATCATAAAAGTGAATACTTACATTAGAGGTTGTATTGGCTGCTAGTGTAATTGATGGAATGGCGTTTCCTTGATTCCAAGTATAATCATTTGAACTTCCATCTGCTGCTGTTACAGTAAGTGTAACGCGATTGATTACTTCTTCTTCGTTGATTTCTTCTGGAGTGTCTTTTTTACACTGGATCAATAATAAGGTTAAAGCAAATACGATTGCAATGCGTGAAATATGGGTATAGGTTGATTGAATGAAATTTTTCATCTTAATGGATTTTTGTTGTTATTGAATTCTGAATTAAGCGAAAGTCAATAACTGGGGTGGCCCACGTAAATGATAAAATTGAATTTGTTGAAAAGCATAGGCCTGTGTAGGCGCTAGCGGTTGAAGCAAAATGGTGTTTGCTTCAATAAACTTGGGTGCTTTAAACCTTTGAAAAGCAAAGGGAGTCGTAAACGTTGCGGTGAGTTCACAACTCGCTTCAGCGGTGTGTAAATGCACCTCGCCTCCTGTACAAGAAACTTCTGTGTGATGCGCTTCAGCTAGATGCACCCATTGTCCTATACTAGGAGAGAAAAGAACTCCTAGCAGTAAAAATGAGATTAATATGTTCGCTAATTTGCTTCGCACTATAAAGATTTAAGGCTAAAGTAGTTATTTCTACCGGGATTTTAAACTTCTTTTAATTTAACAAACCCTGACAAAAGGTCTGCTTTGTTGCTTTGGCGTGATTATCGTACTTTGCTGTCCATGCAAGAAAAGAAAAAAGTCTCCTTCCAGTGGGCGTTTAAAGAATACATTTGGCCGCGCCGTAAAATTGTTTCCATTGGTTTATTTCTGATTATTATTAGAAGTTTATCTGGGCTAGTACTCCCTTATGCCAGCAAGGCGTTAATTGACGATGTTATCCCTTCAAAAAACACCGATGACCTAACCTATTTGCTCATCGCAGTGGGGATTGCGTTATTGCTTCAATCGATCAGTTCTTTTTCGTTAACAAGACTGCTAAGTGTAGAAGCACAACACTTAATCTCTGTATTGCGTGCAAATGTCCAAAAGAAACTATTAAAACTCCCCATTAGTTTTTTTGACAATCAAAAAGCGGGTGCACTTGTCTCTCGTGTTATGAGCGATGTAGAAGGGGTGCGCAACTTAGTTGGAACTGGCTTAGTACAACTGATTGGGGGATCAATTACAGCTGTAATTTCTTTGGTTATCCTTATAAACATCAACGGTTGGATGACCCTTTTTGTCCTTCTTCCTGTGGGGATTTTTGCCGTGATCGCATTAAAAGCCTTTGGCTATATCCGTCCTATTTTTCGCGACCGTGGTAAAATTAATGCCGAAGTAACTGGTCGCTTGACAGAAACCCTTAACGGAATTCGTGTCATCAAGGGATTTAATGCAGAAGAACAAGAGCAACAAACCTTTGAAATAGGCGTAGAGCGGCTTTTCCTCAATGTCAAAAAAAGTTTAACTGCTACCGCCTTTATGACCAGCGCTTCCACCTTTTTACTGGGAACTGCCTCTGCCGGGATCATGGGAATAGGCGGGTATTTTATCATGCAAGGCAGCATGACTTATGGCGAGTTTGTCTCCTTTACCCTCTTCCTTGGTTTTATGATTGCTCCTATTGTTCAAATGAGCAATATCGGGAGTCAATTAACCGAAGCCTTTGCTGGGCTTGACCGCACACAAGAATTAATGGACACTCCAGAAGAAGATGACCCTGCAATTCGCACAAAACACCTTGAGGCTGTTGAGGGGTCGATTGACTTTGAAAAGGTGTCTTTTGCATATGAAGAAAATAAAGCCGTGCTCCACAATGTGTCTTTTAGCGCAAAAAAAGGAGAGGTCGTTGCCCTGGTAGGCTCTTCTGGTTCTGGAAAATCTACCATTGCAGGTCTCGCTTCTGGCTTCTTGAACCCTACAGACGGGCAGGTGAAAATTGACGGGCAAGATTTAGCAAAAGTAAACCTGCGCAGTTTTAGAAAACATCTGGGGGTAGTCTTACAAGACGACTTTTTATATGAAGGCACCATTAAGGAAAATATCCTTTTCCCGCGACCTGATGCTACTGACCAAGAAGTCCTTATCGCTGCAAAAGGAGCATATGTAACAGAATTTACCGACCGCTTTGACGACGGTTTAGACACTCTTATCGGGGAACGAGGCGTAAAACTTTCTGGAGGACAACGCCAAAGAATCTCCATTGCACGCGCGCTATTAGCACAACCAGAAATTGTTATCCTTGACGAAGCCACTTCAAATTTAGACACCGAAAGTGAACGCTACATTCAAGACAGTCTAGGGGTGCTAATGAACAATCGCACCACCCTGGTGATTGCACACCGTTTGAGCACCATTCAAAAAGCCGATCAGATCTTAGTTATTGAAGAAGGAAAAATTGTAGAGCAAGGGAAACACCAAGAGCTTTTAGCAAAACAAGGGCGCTACTTTGAACTCTATACCTATCAAACGAGAATGTAATTCATTCAAATTGGTTATTTTTAAGGGTTAATTACCAAAGAATGAATAAAACAATTACACTTTTGTTGCTGTTTTGTACTGCTTTTCTTTCAGCGCAAAACCTTAAAAACTCTCCATGGCATATTGTTGCCGATGAAATTAACCCCAACAACTATTATGGGGTAA
>JBELLO010000138.1:0-3729 GCA_042096495.1 Candidatus Arcticimaribacter sp. | reverse complement strand
AGCCTTAATCATTACCTAAAAGTTGTGCTACTTCATCATAGGATTCTTGAGTTAAGACATCAGTCCATTCTGTTTCACCTTTGTAAATGGCTAAATAAGTAACGTCTTGATGTTTTGAGGAGGAGTGCCAGTGTTCTGTATTGGCAGTACATTTTAAAATATCACCTTTTTTGATCACAATGGGTTGTTTTCCTTTTTCTTGGTAATAACCTTTTCCCGAAACAACAACTAAAACCTGACGATCTGTATGCTTGTGCCAATTCAAGGTTGAATTCGCCTTGAAAGTTGCTTTGGTAATATTGTAGGATAACGATTCATCTGCTCGAATCAGTGGATTCAACCATGCTTCACCTAAATAATTCGTATTTGGTGCCTTAAATCCTTCTAAAAGATATGAGGACACTTCGTATTCACTGGTTTGTGCTTGTATAAAACCACTGGAGAGAAGGAGGAATAGGAAATATTTTTTCATGATCAGAATTTTAATTCATTGTACTTAATCGGTATGCTTTAGGGGTATAGCCTAATTTCTTTTTGAACAAACGACTAAAATGTTGAGGATATTTAAAACCCAATCCAAAAGCGATTTCATTGATGGATAGATCTGTGTTGATCACTTGTTCTTTGGCTACTTCAATCAATTTATTTTGAATATATTCTTGTGCAGAAATTCCTTTTTCTTTTCGCACTAAGTCACCAAAATAATTGGTGGAAAGATGAACTTTCTCTGCAAAATACTGCACCGATGGAAATCCCCACTCTTGTGGAGCAGAGGAGTAAAAGTAATTCTCCAATAATAGATCAAATTCATTCATTGTGGAATGATTAGGCAACTCGCGGGTGATGAATTGTCGATCGTAAAAACGCATGCAATAATCCAAGAGCAAACTCAAATTCGAAAGGATCAGTTTTTTACTGTGCTTGTCGGTATTTTGTTCAAGTTCAAATTGAATTTTATCAAGTAAACTCAAGATTACCCCTCGCTCTTTATCCGATAAATGGAGGGCTTCACTGACGCTATATGAAAAGTAAGAGTACTTAGCAATTCCTTTTTCCAAATTACTGCCTTTCAGCAAATCAGGATGAAACAATAAAGCATAACCTTTGGGCTGGAAAGCTTTCCCTTTTACCATCCCAACGCGCTGGTTTGGCCCTATAAAGACCATAGTACCATCGTCAAAATCGTATTGATTCCCCCCGTATTTTAATTTACAACCAGCGTTGTCTTTGAGAAAAATCGCATAACAGTCAAAATCCAAACCGTCCCACTGGGTATTTATGCTATCCATATCGTTTCGAAGTTGATAAAAGTCAACTAATCCAATGAGTGGATGTACAGGTTTTTGGTTCCTGAATTTTAAATAATCGGCAATTTTTTCAATTTTAAAATAGTTATCCATCGTTGTTGTTTTGATGTAAATATACTCGTTTGAACCCAGCTGCATAAACAAGACCAACCTTATCAGTAATCATGGTTGTTAAATCAGTAATTCGGATTGTTTAAAGTACAAATTAGTCTTTAATTTTGTTAAAAATCTACACATGACGAAAAATGTATCTGCTCTCATTCTATCTTTAATATTTCTCGCTTTAAAACATAGTAGTGCGCAAGAGAAAAGCTACAACGCTTCATTTATTGACACCCCTCCTACTATTGATGGTTTTCTAGATGAAAAAGTCTGGAAAAATAAACCAGAAGGAAAAGACTTTTTACAATTTTTCCCAACCGATTCTCTTCAAGCCCTTCAACCCACAAGTTTTCAAGTTCTTTATTCAAAAACCACACTTTATGTTGCATTTAAAGCATTTTATGAAAATGATCAAGTGGTGGTTTCATCGCTTAAACGAGATTTTAGTGCACTTACCAATGATAATGTGTCTTTACTCTTCGATACCTTTAACGACGGAACCAATGCGTTCTTTTTTGGCGTGACTCCCTATGGGGTCCAACGAGAAGGACTTGTTTCGGAAGGTGGGAGTAGCTTCAACAACACCTGGGACATAAAGTGGAAAGCAGAAGCACAACGCTTTGAAGATCATTATACCGTAGAGATTGCTATTCCTTTTAGTTCACTAAAATTTATTGAAGGAGCAAACAGTTGGCGTTTTCGTCCTTACCGTTGGAATCTTCAAAACAATGAACAATCGACTTGGGTGCGTGTTCCGCAGAACCAGTTGCTCTCCAGTCTAGCCTTTATGGGAAGGTTAAATTTCGAGCAACCATTGGGTAAGTCAAGAACTCCTATTGCCATTATCCCCTATACCAATACTGCGGTAGAGAAAAATTATACCCCAGAAAATGCTTCTGCTTCCATCAAAGTAGGAACCGACGCTAAAATTGCGGTTAGTGATGGACTAAACTTAGATATCACTTTAAATCCAGACTTTTCCAATGTAGAGGTTGATGATATTTTTACTAACCTAACCCGATTTGAACTTCGACTGCCTGAAAAGCGACAATTTTTCATTGACAACAACGACCTCTTCGACAGCTTTGGGAATACTTTCAACGGGGCGCGTCCTTTTTTCTCAAGAAGAATTGGGCTTGCCCAAAATCAATCAGGTTCACTTATTCAAAACGACATCATTGTAGGGGCCCGTTTAAGCGGTAAAATAAATGAAAATTGGCGTTTAGGGATGTTCAATATTCAAACGGCAGAAGATCGAGAAAATGGAATTTCTGCCTATAACAACCTTATGACCTCGGTGCAGAAAAAAGTTGGGAAACGATCGAATGTAAGTGTATTTCTGGTCAACAAACAGGCGACTGGTGAGGCAAATTATCGAACAGAAAACCAAACTTTTAATCGCGTAGTTGGGGCGGACTATAACCTGGCTTCATCTGACAATGTTGTGCGAGGACGTTTTTATGTACACAAATCATTTCAGCCGGGGGATAGCGAGGGAAATATCTCAAGTCAAGCTGTTTTTTTCTATAACCCAAGAGAATGGTTTATCGTTACAGATATTGCCTATGTGGATAAAGACTTTCGAGCAGATCTGGGTTTTGTCCCCAGAAATGATGTCATTCGCCTAGGACAAGCAATACAACGTATAGTGTATCCTAAAAAAACCATTTTTAACACCCATAGGCTTATGCTCCTTTTGCTGAACGATCATAAACCTTCGGAAAATTACAGAAAAACAGATCATTCCTACAGTATCCGATATGAAGCAGAATTGCGCAACCTAGCACAAGGAAATATTTTTCTTTCTAAAAACTATATTTACCTCAACTTCCCATTTGATCCTTCACGTAAAGAAGGTGCTATTCCTCTACCCGCTCAAACTGGCTACAACTACGATCAAATTCAACTGGGCTATCAATCCAATAACACCAAATTGTTTACGTATGGAACCAATATGACCCTTGGTCAATTTTTCAATGGACATATTTCTTCTCTAAGTGCCGATTTCAATTACCGACTTCAACCCAAAGCTAATATCGGTCTTAACCTTCGCTATGATGGAATTCGTTTACCCCAACCTTACAGCAGTGTCGACTTACTATTACTAAGTTCTCGGATTGAAGTTACATTTAGTAAAAAACTATTTTGGAATTCGCTAATTCAATACAGAAGTCAAAGCAATAATTTTGGAATCAATTCGCGCTTGCAATGGCGATTCGCCCCTTTATCTGATCTTTACTTAGTGTATAATGACAACTACATTACAGTAGATGAATTTCAACCCAATTTTCGTTCGCTGAACTTGAAACTAACTTATTGG
>JBELLO010000137.1:0-3739 GCA_042096495.1 Candidatus Arcticimaribacter sp. | reverse complement strand
TAGTCTTGAACTAAAGCAGCGTCGTCTTGATGTTGAAGTCTATTTTCCATATACAAAATACTTTAAACCCTGAGGGTGAGTTAAAATCGATAAATCGTTTAAAGTAAAATTGTGTATAGGCGTACTGCATTTATTATTACAAATATAGAAAAAATATTATAAACTCTACAATTGATAAATTATTGTTCAAAAAAGGAAATTTTGATTTCCTCGGCGAAGATATATCGTATATTTATAGCTTCTATTTTTTTCTATGAAAGAGATCAATCAATTATCGCCAAAAGAGAACATCATTATACTGGGAGCAAAACTGCATAATCTCAAAAACATTGATGTTGCCATTAAGCGAAATACTTTAACGGTTATCACTGGTCTCTCTGGATCGGGAAAATCCTCTCTTGCCTTTGACACCTTATACGCAGAGGGACAACGCCGCTATGTAGAAAGTCTTTCCTCTTATGCCAGGCAGTTTATGGGTCGCTTAAATAAACCCAAAGTGGATCAAATTAAAGGTATTGCTCCTGCCATTGCTGTTGAACAAAAAGTCAATGCGAGTAATCCACGATCAACTGTAGGAACCAAAACAGAGATTTATGATTACCTCAAATTATTATATGCTAGAATTGGAGAAACCTACTCCCCTAGCTCAAATACAAAAGTTAAAAAAGACACGGTTAGTGATGTAGTTGATTTTTTAATTCAACAAGAAGAAGGCAGTAAGTTCTTATTATTAACCACTCCACAAAACAAACAAAAACGCAGCCCAAAAGAACAACTAGACATTCTTGTTCAACAAGGCTATGCGCGAATTTATACGGCTAAAGGAATGAAACGCTTAGATGATTTAGGCGGAGAAATTCCTAAGAAATTTGAATTAATTGTCGATAGGGTTATTGTACGCCAAGAGGACGAAGACTTCAAAAATCGATTATCTGATGCGGTAGATGTCGCCTTTTTTGAAGGAGACGGACAATGCGAAGTCTTAAACCTTTCCACAGAAGAGCGCACCACTTTTTCAAATAAATTTGAAGCTGACGGGATCGTATTTCTTGAACCTAATGTTCACCTTTTTAGCTTTAATAACCCCTTCGGAGCATGTCAAAAATGCGAGGGATATGGAGACATTATCGGTATCGATCCAGAATTAGTGATTCCCAATAATGGATTGTCCGTTTATGAAGAAGCTATCGCGCCCTGGCGCGGAAGTGGCTTTAAAAAGTACTATTCAGATCTGGTCAATAACGCCTATCAATTTGATTTCCCCCTTCACAAACCGTATTTTGAACTTACCCAAGAGCAAAAGGAATTATTGTGGAAAGGGAATTCTTATTTCGCGGGACTCAATAAATTCTTTAAAAAGTTAGAAGCAAAAAATTACAAAATTCAAAATCGGGTTTTGTTATCGCGCTACCGCGGAAAAACAAAATGTGATAGTTGCCATGGCACCCGCTTGCGCCCAGAGACCTCCTATGTAAAAATCAATGGTAAGAGTCTCCCTGATCTTATGCATCTTTCTTTAGACGATTTAGCCGACTTTTTTGCTAAGGCTAGCTTTACTTCTCAGCAAGAAGCTATTGCAAGTCGTTTGCTGATAGAGATCAATTCTAGATTGTCCTTTATGCAAAATGTGGGCTTGGGATATCTAACTTTAAACAGGAAGTCAAATACCCTTTCTGGTGGGGAATCGCAACGCATTAATTTGGCAACTTCCTTGGGAAGCAGTTTAGTAGGATCAATGTATATTTTGGACGAACCCAGCATTGGTTTACATTCCCGCGACAATGAACGTTTGATCAATATTTTAAAGCAACTCAAGGCCTTAGGCAATACAGTGATTGTTGTAGAGCACGACGAGGATATTATGCGTGCTGCAGATGCCATCATTGACATAGGCCCAGAAGCAGGAAGCTTAGGAGGAAATGTTGTAGGGCAAGGTAGTTTTAAAGAGATTGTCAAACAGGACACCTTAACCGCCGATTATCTCAATGGTACAAAAGCAATCAAAGTTCCAACAAAGCGCCGCAAAAGCAAAGAATCGATTCGTATCATCGGGGCAAGAGAAAACAATTTAAAAAACATTGATGTCAATATCCCCCTTAACACCTTTACTGTGGTAACTGGGGTGTCTGGAAGTGGAAAAAGTACGCTTGTAAAAAAGATTCTTTACCCTGCGTTGCAAAGACACTTAGATATATTTGTGGAAAAACCTGGGCAATTTAATGGCTTAGAGGGTGACTTTTCTTCCATAAAACACATAGAATACATTGATCAAAACCCTATCGGTAGATCCTCAAGATCTAACCCGGTTACTTATATCAAGGCCTATGACGACATCAGATCTTTGTTCTCAAAACAAGCCTTAAGCAAGGTCAGAAACTTTTTGCCAAAGCACTTCTCTTTTAATGTAGATGGTGGACGCTGCGATGCCTGCAAGGGAGAAGGAACCGTGACCATCGAAATGCAATTTATGGCTGATGTAGTCCTTGAATGCGAACACTGTAAAGGCAAGCGCTTTAAAAAAGAAGTCAGGGAAATTCTTTTTGAGGACAAGTCTATTGACCAGGTCTTAGACATGACTGTTGACGACGCCATAGCGTTTTTCTCAGAACACAAACAGGATAAACTAGCTAAAAAACTCAATGCCCTTCAACAGGTGGGATTAGGCTATGTTACCCTGGGACAATCTTCTGCTACTTTATCTGGAGGCGAAGCCCAAAGGATCAAACTAGCCTCTTTTATTGGCAAGGGAGAGCAAAAGGATAAAATCCTGTTCATCTTTGATGAACCTACTACCGGACTTCATTTTCACGATATCAATAAACTCCTTACCTCTTTTGACGCCTTGCTAGATAAAGGGCATTCACTCTTAGTGGTTGAACACAATATGGATTTGATCAAATGTGCAGATCACGTGATTGATTTAGGACCAGAAGGTGGTGATAAAGGAGGTACGCTAATTGGGGAAGGAACCCCAGAAGAAATTGCAAAAATCAAGACTTCTTTTACTGGACAATACTTGAAAGAAAAGCTAAATAACTAATTATTAGCTCTTTAATTTTTTGGCACAATAATTGTATTAGTCATTATGATTTGATTTCATAATTGAATTATTTTGGTTTCTATGATTTTGTTTGGTTAAGGTCTATCTACCCAAGGATAGACCTTAATTTTTTATAAGCAGTCGCTAATAGATCATTTATGGTGGGAGAAATCTTTAATCCAACACAAAATGCGAGATAACTTCCACAGATTAAAGTGGACCTAATCAATAAATTAACAAAAGCACTAAAAGATAACTCAAGGGCAGAGAATACATAATAGTGTCCTAAAATCAACAACACAAGGTAAAGGGTTTGCTTGCTAAATGATGAAATTTTAAAGGTCATCCCCACAATAAGCACTTTGATAATATTAAAGGCAGTTATTACAATTAAGGTAGCAAAAGCCGCCCCTATAAAACCTAACTGCTCAATAAAATGAAGGTTTAAAAACACTACCGCTATTGCAGAACCGATTGATAAAAACGGCACAAAATAATAATACTTGGAGTTGTTGATGATATTATTTGTACATCCAGTTGCTGCGGTAATGATTTTAGTAATCGATATATACAACACCACTGGAATAGCTACGACAAAGCCCTCTTTACCACTCAAGAAATAGATAAAGTCATATAGATCATTGATATTCGCATTGATCAGCACAAAAAACAAACCTGAAACCAACAAAAGATTTGTTC
>JBELLO010000136.1:2657-3741 GCA_042096495.1 Candidatus Arcticimaribacter sp. | reverse complement strand
TATAAAATAAATGTATAAAAAAAGCCCCAACAAAGGGGCCTTCAAAATGATAATCTAAAAAGTACTAGTTGTTTAAGGCTTCTGCACCGCCAACAATTTCTAAAATCTCATTTGTAATCGCTGCTTGACGCGCTTTATTGTAAGTCAATTTAAGCTGGTCTCGCAATTCTGTTGCGTTATCTGTCGCCTTGTGCATAGCGGTCATTCGAGCGCCGTGTTCACTGGCAAAAGAATCACGCAATGCTTTAAAAAGTTGCATCTTGATGCTCTTTGGCAAGAGTTCATTCACGATTTCTTCTTGGCTAGGCTCAAAGATATAATCTGCTGTTGCAGTGTTGCTTTCTTCAGTTTCGGCAACGATAGGCAGTAATGTTTCTGTAGTTACGATTTGTGTCGCCGCATTTTTAAAGCGATTGTAGATTACATCTACTCTATCGTATTCCCCTTTGGCGAAAGCCTCCATAAAACCTTGAGCAATATCACTTGCATTCGCAAAAGTCAACGCATCATAGATGGCGTTGTTGTTTACTGTGACATTGTTGTTTTTTACTAAGATATCGTTCCCTTTTTTCCCTAAAGTGATTAAGTCAACTTGTTGGTTCGTATGATCGGCAATGTATTTATTGGTTGCCTTGACAATGTTCGCGTTAAATCCACCACATAGACCACGGTTAGAAGTAATGGCAATAAGCAAAACCTTTTTTACTGGGCGAACCTGCGTGTAAGGGTTTGGCGTATCTCCATCAATTGCACCGCTTAAGTTTTGGATCAACTCGGTTAACTTGTCTGAATACGGACGCATAGCAGTAATCGCATCTTGCGCTTTTTTAAGCTTTGCCGCCGAAACCATTTTCATGGCAGAGGTGATCTGCATGGTCGAGGAGACCGAGGCAATCCGATTGCGTATTTCTTTTAAGTTCGCCATAGCGATTTATTCAAATTGAGCTGAAATACTTTTGGCCACTGCATTGAGTGTATCAAGTACTTCGTCTGTTAATTTTCCTGCTTTAATGGTGTCTAAAGTTCCGCGGTGTTTCGCGTTAAGCTCTTCTAAATAAGCTTTTTCAAAGGCTTTTACTTGATC
>JBELLO010000136.1:0-2557 GCA_042096495.1 Candidatus Arcticimaribacter sp. | reverse complement strand
TTGATCTGCGCCGAACCTCCTACACGTGATACAGAGATCCCCACGTTAATCGCTGGACGTACCCCAGAGTTGAATAAATCTGACTCTAAGAAGATCTGTCCGTCGGTAATCGAAATTACGTTTGTTGGGATATAGGCAGAAACGTCTCCTGCTTGTGTTTCAATAATCGGTAAAGCGGTTAAAGAACCTCCTCCTTTTACTTTGTCTTTTAAAGACGCTGGAAGATCGTTCATTCCTTTTGCGATATCGTCATCTGCGATCACTTTTGCTGCACGCTCTAATAAACGCGAGTGTAAGTAGAATACATCCCCAGGATAAGCTTCACGTCCCGGTGGGCGACGTAATAATAAGGATACCTCACGGTAAGCTACCGCTTGTTTTGATAAATCATCATAGATGATCAATGCTGGACGACCAGTATCTCTAAAATACTCACCGATAGCAGCTCCTGCCATAGGGGCATATACCTGCATTGGTGCTGGGTCAGATGCGTTTGCCGCTACAATGGTTGTATAAGCTAAAGCTCCTTTATCTTCTAATGTTTTTGCAATTGCTGCCACGGTAGACGCTTTTTGTCCAATCGCAACATAGATACAATAAACCGGTTCTCCTGCGTCGTAAAATTCTTTTTGATTTAGGATGGTGTCAATACAAACGGTGGTTTTCCCTGTTTGACGGTCACCGATCACTAATTCACGTTGTCCACGGCCAACAGGAATCATCGCGTCAATTGACTTGATCCCAGTTTGCATTGGTTCGTTTACAGGTTGACGATAGATTACCCCAGGAGCTTTACGCTCTAGTGGCATCTCATTTAGGTCACCTTCAATAGCGCCTTTTCCATCGATTGGATTTCCTAATGTGTTAACAACACGTCCTACAATCCCTTCTCCTACATTGATAGAGGCAATCGTGTTAGTGCGTTTAACAGTATCTCCTTCTTTAAGCCCTTTTGATGGGCCTAACAATACTACCCCTACATTATCTTCTTCAAGGTTTAAAACCATTCCTTCTAAGCCAGAGTCAAAGCGAACTAATTCTCCGTATTGTGCATTGGATAAACCATATACACGGGCGATTCCATCTCCAACTTCTAGTACAGTTCCTACTTCGTCTAAAGAAGAAGAAGTATCCATTCCTGCTAATTGGTCTTTTAAGATTGCTGAAACTTCAGCGGGTTTAATTGCTGCCATAGTTTTTTATTTATGCGCTATAATTCGTTTGTGTCAATTCTCTTTTAAGTTGTTCCAATTGATGTGCAACACTTGCGTTGTATTGCAAATCGCCGATTCGAAGGATAAAACCTCCCATAATCGATGGATCAACATTGTTTTCTAAGCTAATTTCAGCAGAAGATAATTCTTTTGCTTTCGCTAAGATTGTTTTTTCAAGCTCAGGGGTAAGGGCAACTGCTGTGGTAACAACGGCTGTTTCTTTTCCTTGATGCTTTTGTAATAATGATAAATAAGCTATGGCTACTTGATCTAACAAATCAATGCGATTGTTTGTCGTTAGTAGCGCTATAAGCTGTGAGCTTAGGGGTTGCAAAGCAGAAAACACCTTGTTTAAAGCGTCTTGTTTTGCTTGACTTGCCACAACAGGGTTGTCTAAAAATGCAGCTAGATCTTGATTCTGTTCAAAAACAGCAACAATTTCTTGCATGTCTGTTGCTACAGCTTCTTCTTTGTTTTGATCTAAAGAAGTGCTTAAAGCAGCTTTTGCATATCGTAATGCGGCACGCGTATTTTTCATCGCTTATTTGATCTCAATATCTTTAACTAGTTTTTCAACCAGTTGTTCTTGTTTCTTTTGGTCTGCTAATTCACCTTGCAACACTTTTTGTGCAATATCAACAGACAGTCCAGCCACTTGTGCTTTCAAGTCATTGATCGCAGCATTTTTTTCTTGCTGGATAGCTGCTTGAGCTGCAGCAGCGATTTTATCTGCTTCGGCTTGTGCCGCTTCTTTAGCCTCGTTTACAATTTGTGTACTTGTTTTTTTGGCTTCCGCTAAAAGGGCGTCACGCTCTGCTCTAGCTTCTTTTAAAATACGCTTATTGTCGGCTTGTACCGCTTCCATGTCCGCTTTTGCCTTTTCGGCTGCTTCAAGGGAATCTTTAATGGTGTTTTCACGTTCCTCAACTGCAGATAAAATAGGTTTCCATGCATATTTAGCAAGGAGGAATAAAAGGCCTACAAACAAAAGTGTTTGCCAAAAAAATAAGCCTAACGAAAATTCTTCTAATAATTTTTCCATATCGTTTTGATTTGTTCAATCGAAAAAACAAAGCTACCGCCAACCGCGAGCAGCTTTGCTTTTAAATGATTTAGTTAGACTGCGAATAATGCAGCAAAACCAATTCCTTCAATTAAGGCAGCAGCGATTAACATTGCTGTCTGAATCTTTCCGTAAGCTTCAGGTTGACGAGCAATTGCGTCCATTGCAGATCCACCGATACGACCGATCCCCATTCCGACACCAATCACAATTATACCTGCTCCTACCATTACTGGAATTTCCATAGTGTTTGATTTAAATTAAACAATCATTATAACTA
>JBELLO010000135.1:0-3800 GCA_042096495.1 Candidatus Arcticimaribacter sp. | reverse complement strand
TACGCAGAACTTACTTCAAATGTAATTAAATAATTGGCAGTTATTTGGCAGTTTTTGTTTTGGAAGATTTTCTCTCTGCCTTTTCAGTCAAAATTTTATCAATATATCGTTCTAATCCTTTTTCGTTTTGAAGTTTGTCCTTAGACTGATATTCATTGATTTTTGACACAATCTTATCATCCAATTCATACATCTCCAAGACTACAGAAAGAATGTCATTAGTCACTTGTTTACCATTATAAGGTTGTTTACTTATGACATCTGTATCGTATATCTTTTTAAGGGGTTCTTCTCTCACTCTTATTAACTTAAAACCCTCCTCAAACAGCATTTCAGATTTAATCTTGTCTATATCTCGCTTATCTTTGTGCCAATAAGAACCGTCAAATTCAATACATAAATTAAGTTTTGGAATGAATATATCTATTGCCCTTAATCTTCCTTCTAAACGAGTTTTTAGTCCTTTGGGGTCAATGTTTTTAAACAGTTTCATCAACTCAAAGGTTATTGTAAGTTCCTGTTTGGATTGAGGAGTTAGGGTGCAAAACGGACAACCTTGACTTTGTCTAATTCTGTTATCTAAATTTGCCTTCCAAACGTGATCATCACCCTTTTCACACTTCCACCACCAATTTTTCGTGCCTCCCGAATAAATTTTATCGGCCGTGTAATGGCCGTTCTTTGTTGGATGTAATTGTTTGGCAATTTCAGGATGCGTATTTGATAAACAGTTGGTTTTAGAGACTTTTTGTCCAATACAAAACGGACAACCTTGACTTTGTCTAATTCTGTTATCTAAATTTGCCTTCCAAACGTGATCATCACCCTTTTCACACTTCCACCACCAATTTTTCGTGCCTCCCGAATAAATTTTATCGGCCGTGTAATGGCCGTTCTTTGTTGGATGTAATTGTTTGGCAATTTCAGGATGCGTATTTGATAAACAGTTGGTTTTAGAGACTTTTCTTCCAACACAATACGGGCAAGATTTCACACTGTTGGGTGAACTTTTCCAAACGTGATCTTCTCCTTTGTCACATTTCCACCAAACTTTTTTACTTGATTCTGGAGTGATGTCAAATGGGGTGATATCTCCATTTTTTTTTGGATGCCAAAGTTTAACTAATTCTGGGCGAATTTTACCTAGATTGTTCTTGGAGTCAGCAAATCTACCTGAACAATATGGGCAATTTTTCCCTTTTACTCTATTCCCGAGTGTTGTTTCCCATTCGTGGTCTTCCCCTTTTTTGCATTTCCACCAAACTTTTTTATTACTGCCGGATATTATATCTGAAGGTAATAAATTTCCATTTTTGGTTGGATGCCATTGTTTTGAAATTTCAGGATAAATTGTTGAAAATGAATTTGTTTTTGATAATTTATGATTGCTGCAAAAAGGGCATCCTGAATTAAACGTAACTCTGCTGTTAACACTGACTAGCCACTCGTGATCATCGCCTTTTTTGCATTTCCACCAAACTTTTTTATTACTGCCAGGGCCAATATTAAAGGCGGTTATTTCACCATTTTTTATTGGATGTAATTGTTTTGCCAGATCAGGGTTTAAAGTTGCTAAACAATTAGAAGTTACAATTGTTCTTCCGCTACAAACAGTGCATCCAATTCCTCTACTTTTTACATTTACTTGAGTTATATACTCGTGATCTTCTCCTTTATCACATTTCCACCAAACTTTTTTTTCACTCCCTCTAGTGACATCGTTAGGAGTTAAATCACCATTCAATGTAGGATGCCATTTTTTAGCAACTTCAGGATGAGTTTCGGCAAGTGATTTTTTGGCGTTTGGCATTGGTCTGCTAAAGACCTAAAACTACTACAATTGTTCTAATTTGTCAATAATCTCTACTTGAAAGGACATTTCTTCTTTTTCTACAACTTGCTTCTCAGACGCTATCTTAGGTACTGTATATCCTACTAGAATACGTAGTAATGCTATACGATCTGAGATGCTTAGTGTTGTAATGTCTATGGATTCTATTAAAGAGTCTGTTAGGTTGCTAAGTTTATCTCGTATCTCACTTGACACCTTTGCTTTACCTCTGCGAGACCTTTGTCCTGCTTCTCTGGCTGATTCACTGTTAAACGGCATATAATATGTTCTTTAAACATCTATACATATAACAGTCTATTAATGAAAATTGTGCTTTTAACAGTACAGTCTTATCCCGTATACAAGAGCCGTACAAGAACGTTAAACTATGTTACAAAAACATATGTGTGAAGTATGATGGGATACGAAATATGATTGTACGTTAATTGGACGTTTTTCGTTAATCGGCTATCCCACTACCCACCAAAGTTACAAGGTTTATAAGGACATATGCAAGGGTTATTTCTTAACAATGGCATCGTTTTTTCAACCAAAGCGTAGGACTTTTCTGATTGTACTTAGTCATATAGATTTTGTAGATTTGAAATGTGAGAAAATTACTTCTAATACTATTTTTTCCTATTCTATGTTTTGGGCAAGGAGTTGCTAAATATATTGTTGAGGACGTTGTGCCGCTTGAAACTAATATTAACCAATTTAAATACATTGTTTTTCAAGAAATATATTCTAATAAATCTAAAGATAAATCAACATTGCTTAATGTCTTAAATGATAAATTAAGTTCAAAAAGTTATTTGATTATTAAGTCTTCAAATCCTGACAATTACCCTGAGGAATTGAAACTAAACCCAAATCTCGCCCTATATCTATCCGCGAGATCAGAAAGAAGGGGGATTTTTAAATTTGTTTCTTTTGTTTTAAGAGACTTCAATGGGAAAATAATAAATCAAAGACAGGTAGATCACGACAGGTCTGTCAAATATTTATTTGGTCTTGTTATTCAGGATTTCATATCAATGCCACATAGATTTGACCCCGATGTAATCACAAGGTCAAAAAGTAGAAATCTTCAACCTGGAGAATGGGCAGGAAATGGTTCAGGAATCATCATATCTAAATCAGGTTACATTGTAACAAACTATCACGTAATTGAGGACGCAGAGGATATTGAAGTAGAGTTTATTATTGATGGTGAAGTGAAGAAGTTTAATGCTAAGATTGTACAATCTGATAAGGTAAACGACTTAGCGATTATCAAAATATTTGATATGAACTTTGATGGTCTTGATAAATTGCCATACAATTTTAAAACGCGCTCTACAGATGTAGGGACGAAAGTTTATGCCTATGGTTATCCAATGGCATTATCCTTAATGGGTAAAGAGATTAAAATTACTGACGGAATTATAAGTTCTAAGTCAGGATTTGATGGAGATATTACCACTTATCAAATATCAGCACCCATTCAGGCGGGGAATAGTGGAGGTCCATTATTTGATGATAGGGGGAATTTCATTGGGATTAATTCTGCAGGTTTGAGAAAGGAAGTTGCAGATAATGTTGGTTATACAATTAAATCGAGTTATGTATTAAACCTCATCGATGTACTTCCTAAAAGTATAGATCTACCTTCAAACACTAAACTACAATCTCTGCCCCTTACAGAGCAGATTAAAGAGATCTCAAAGTACGTTGTTTTAGTTAAAGTAAAATAACTAAACCATAGGCATATCTTCTTCTTTTAATTCTGCTATTTCTAATCCTCTTAAGTAGGTTAGCGATACATTAAGACTTGAATGCCCCATTGCTGTCTGTAACTTAGATAAAGACCCTGTTCGCTTATATATTTCTATCGCTCCTGAATGCCTGAATGAATACAGCGTAACTCCTTTGTCAACTTGTGGATTAACGCTCTTAAATCGTCTAAAAAGCGTCTTAAAATAGTCCT
>JBELLO010000134.1:0-3834 GCA_042096495.1 Candidatus Arcticimaribacter sp. | reverse complement strand
GGCCCGTAAGAGAACATATAAGAGGTAGTGTAGTTAAAGTTAGCTACCGGAGAGATTACTTCATATCCTAAGAAAGTGTTGAAGTTACCAAGTGTTAATGTAAAGCTGTCGCTTAAATTGTAGTAAGCATATAATTGGTTCACGATGTTAGAAGATCCAGTAGAGTTAAATACTGCATCTGCACCACGTGGTCCAAATACTAAATCTGCAACAAAACCAGACTTTTCTCCTTCATAAGAAAGAACAACATTTGCCATTCCTAAAGCGAAACCAGGAAGGTTTCCAAAAGAAGTTCCAGGAGCATATTCGCTGCTTCTGTAGTAAGTGTCAACAGATCCAGAGATGCTAAAAGTTGGTTCTTCAGTTGTTTCTTCAACAGCTACTTCTTCTGTTGTTGCATCTTCTTGAGCAAAAACTAATGTGCTTGCAAAAAGAGAAAGTGATAATAAAGTTGTTTTAAATAATTTCATAATAGTTGTTTTATAATTGATAATTGTGGGTTTAGTGTTGGTTCATTCTAAAGTCAGCATAAGCATCCATACCGTGCTCTGCAAGGTCAAGACCTTTTAGTTCTTCTTCTTTATCTACACGAAGACCGATAGTAGCTTTGATAGGGATTAGGATAACGAAAGAGCAAATCACACTAAATGCACCTACGATACCTACACCAGCTAATTGGATGATGAATTGATCAAAACTTGCCATTGCACCGAAGATCCCTACTGCAAGCGTTCCCCAGATTCCACAGATTAAGTGAACAGCAACTGCACCAACTGGATCGTCTAAACGAAGTTTGTCGATAAGTGCAACACCTAATACGATGATAACACCAGCAATCGCACCGATGAAAATAGCATCCAAAGGAGACATTTGGTCTGCACCAGCGGTTATACCCACTAGACCTCCTAATACACCATTCATAAACATGGTTAAGTCAAAGTTTTTATAAAGAATATTTGAAAAGATAGCAGATGAAACTCCTCCTGCAGCTGCAGCTAAACAAGTAGTAACAAGCGTAAGAGAAGTTAATTCTGGGTCTGCAGATAATACAGAACCACCGTTAAATCCAAACCAACCTAACCATAGGATTAAAACTCCTGCTGCGGCTAGTGGTAAATTGTGTCCAGGAATAGCTAATGGCTTTCCGTCTTTGTCAAAACGACCAATACGTGCACCTAATAAGTAAATTGCAACTAAGGCTGCCCATCCACCTACAGAGTGAACAAGTGTTGAACCTGCGAAATCATAGAAGCCCATTCCGTCAAGGAATCCACCTCCCCATTTCCATGCTCCTACAATAGGATAAACTAACCCAACATAGATGATTGAGAAAAGCATGAAAGAGGTTAATTTAATACGTTCTGCAACTGCTCCAGAAACAATAGTAGCGGCAGTAGCAGCAAACATACCTTGGAATAAGAAGTCTGTCCACCAAGTGTATCCTCCGTCAGCGTAAGCAGCGGTCATCCCACCTTCAGGAGCAGCGATACCAAAGCCAGCAAATTTGAGGAAACCAGCGGCTCCTTCTTCAAATCCAGGGTACATTAAGTTAAATCCACCGAGAGCGTATAATAAAAGACCAGCGGTAATGACAAAAAAGTTTTTAAATAAGATGTTGATGGTATTTTTTTGACGTGTAAGTCCAATTTCTAAAAAAGAAAAGCCTAAGTGCATAAAAAAGACTAGGGCAGTACAGACCATCATCCATACGTTGTTAGCAGTAAAAAGTGCTGTAGATTCCATAATAAATATATATAAGTGTTGTAATTGTTAGTTTAAGGTTGATCCACCACGTTCACCTGTGCGAACTCGAACGGCTTCTTCGACTGGGAGGATAAAGATTTTACCATCTCCTACTTTATCTGTAGCACCCGCATCTGTGATTGCTTTAATTGTTCTTTCGACAAAATCATCGTTCACTACGATAGAGATATAACGACGTTGAATGTCTGAAGTGCTGTAGCTTATCCCGCGATATACGTGACCTTGTTTTTCATTTCCGATACCAGTTACATCCCAGTAGCTAAAAAAGTTAACCTCTACAGCATGTAGAGCGTCTCTTACATCAGCAAATTTTGACTTGCGGATGATTGCTTCGATTTTTTTCATAATGATATTGTTTGTAATAATTATGTGGCTAAATTATAAACTCAATCAACACATCTATTGTTTTTTTAGGGGGTAAAACTCATATTTATGATATAAATAAAATATACCCCCTATTTTTTAGGGGGTATGTAAAATTATAAGCGAAATAATGAGATTGTCAGAAAAAAACGACTGGGATTGTGAAAATCGCAATTAACGATTTATCCATAGGCCAAATAATAGAAATAATATACCTAGCGCAATATTACCCACAAAATAGAGGAGGGGTAAAAATGAAGGGGCTCCCTTAATTAAGTTGAATAAATCGAGGCTGAAGCTCGAAAAGGTTGTTAAGCCTCCACAAAATCCAACCACAAGGAACAGGCTTAGGCTTTCTTTTAATACGCCTATACGGTTAAGATAGCTTACAACTAGTCCAATAAGAAAACAACCTATAGTATTTGCTATTAATGTTCCAAAGGGAAACTGGCTAGAATAGGGTCGCATGAGCAGTGCTATAAGATAACGTAGACTGCTTCCTAAACCACCACCAATGAATACGAGTAAAAGTGCTTTAAGGTTCATTATTGTATGGGTATATATAATTGTGTTGACCAGTTAAGCGGATTTGATATTGAATCATTCGCTCTATTGATCTCTTGAATGAGTGGATAAGACTGTGTTTTACCTTTTAAACTATCCCGGAGTAAATCCCAGCTTTCCTTCAAGAAATTGTTAGGACCTTGGTGTTCTAATTGTAAGGTCTTACTTCCTTTAAATCTTCGGCACTTGATCACCGCACTATTTGTGCTGTAATAGCGGTCTACTTTTATGGCTGCTCTCCAGCGAACTATAGAATCTCCTAATAAAGGATAAACAAGAAATGACTCTTTTTGAATTGGAATGCTTTTGTTTTTTGCAAAATCTTTTATTGTTTCAAATGCAGTGGCAGTTTCTTGCGCTATTTTATCCCATCTGCTGTTTCCTTCAAGCGCTAAATAATAGGTCAGGGGTAAAGTGGTCTCTCCTTTATATATATAACGATGTTGTTGATATAAATTCGTGATCTTTTGTTCTGCTTTAGAAAGACGCTTTAGAGCAACAGATCTAAGACTGTCTTTAAAATAGGGTTGACGAAGATGGAATATTTGCCCTCTAAAGTCGATAGTATAATGATACTCTACTCTTACTTTTTGTTGTTTTGGCGAAAAAATCCAGCGTTCTTCAAGAGTAAAATTTTTATTCGTTGGAATCGAAAAGCCAAATTCGTGCTTACTTCGATTAAAGGAAGTGATTTCTTCGATCTCTATTTTTGCTTCAGCTAATTCTCCTTGAGGAAAGGCTTCGGCTATCCATTCTTCTTTCGCTTTAGCGGATTGAAGATAGTCGATATAGCTAATGGTAGGAAGTGAAATTTGTTGTTCAATGCTTAAGCTATGATTTTTTGGTGTATTCTTTATAATGACCAGCCCAAAAACCAGACTGAAAAAAATAACCCCTAGAATCGTTCGGATAAAATTGAGCATCGACAGCTGTATTAATGAACAAAAACTTTAATCAAGAATAATGCAATGATGGCTAAAATAAATCCGATTAAGATTTTATACGTACCTGCATAATGAATTTTATGTCCTTTGGCGTCCTTTCTATACATTAATATAATGATAGTCGTAAAGGCTAGGACAAAGCACAGGGCAAAAACGAGTTGACCAGATGAAAACATTCTTATTTTTTTGTCTAAATTAG
>JBELLO010000133.1:0-3890 GCA_042096495.1 Candidatus Arcticimaribacter sp. | reverse complement strand
AAATTGACATTGAGGACTACGTCCGAAGACATTTTTTCCTTGAGTGCATTGCGAACAATGGTTTCTATAAAGGGTTTTAATGGGTTGAAATTTGCGGTCCATTGATAATCTAACAATGAAAACCCAATAGCCGGAACTCCTTCTACCCCTGCTTCTATTGCGGCACTCATTGTACCAGAATAAATCACATTGATGGATGCGTTTGAACCGTGATTAATCCCAGAGACACATAAGTCGGGTTTTCGATCCATTAATTCGTTAATGGCCAGCTTAACACAGTCTGCTGGCGTGCCAGAGCTTTGATACTCTTTTTGTGGCCCGTTATCTACTTGTATTTCTGTACAGTTAAGGGTCGAGTTAATTGTAATGGCGTGACCCATTCCAGATTGTGGACTGTCTGGAGCAACCACCACTACATCACCTATCTTATTCATTACTTCAATAAGTGCTCGAATACCCGGTGCTGTAATTCCGTCGTCATTCGTCACTAAAATTAAAGGTCTTTTAGCCATTGGATCTTTTTTAGCTAAGGTAAGAAAATACTTCCCTAGGCTGTTAAAATAGCGTCAAAAAGGCTTGGGTTGTTTGTTAAGACGTGGTCAATTCAATATCTTAGTTGAATCATCCAAATGCTATGAAAAAAATTATTGCTTTATGTTTGTTATTGCTTAGTGGATTAACACTTGTTGCTTTTACTGACACCGTTAAAAATCCGTCAAAGGATAAGCTGCTTATTGAAATAGTTTCTTACGTGTTAAATAGAGGGCATTTTTCTCCAACTGAAATTAACGATGTTTTTTCAGAGAATGTTTACATGAATTATTTAAATGGATTAGATGGGAGACATCAATTCTTTATCAAAGCAGATATTAATAATTTTAATGGCTATAAGCGTAAAATTGACGATCAAATCAAGGCCTCAAAAATTGACTTTTTTAACTTATCGCATGAGAAGTTCTTACAGCGAATGGGACAAGTCAAGTCTTTTTATCCCGCATTATTAGAGCAGCCTTTTGATTTTAATAAAAAAGAAAGCATTAGTACAGATTATGAAAATGCACCCTATGCACAGTCTTTAACAGAGCTTAAATCAATATGGAGAAAGTTTTTAAAATTTAATGCGTTAGGAATTTACGCAGGACTCAAAGAGCGAGAAGAAGACAAAAAGAAAACCGATTCTACCTATGTCATAAAATCTGATGTTGATCTAGAAATCGAAACGCGTGAAGTGTTAAAAGAGGATATGAAATACTTTTTTGAAGCACGTGATGATCTTAATCGCAACGATTTTTTCTCTGTATATGTCAATGCAATCGCTTTGCAATTTGATCCACACACAAGTTATTTAGCCCCTAGCGCTAAAGAGCGTTTCGATCAAAACATTTCTGGAAAATTTGAAGGAATTGGAGCCCGATTATCTAAGCGAAATCAAGAAATCGAAATCGTCGAGGTTATTTCTGGAGGTCCAGTATGGAGAGATAAATTGATTGAACCAGGCGATAAAATATTAAAGGTTGCCCAGGTAGATGAAACCCCTGTGGACGTTGTCGGGATGCGTTTAGATGATGTGATCAAATTGATTAAGGGACCTAAAGGCACCCAAGTGTTTTTGACCATTAAGAAAGTCGATGGATCGACCGTAGTGGTTCCCATTACCAGAGACGTGATTGAGTTAGAAGAAGCCTTTGCAAAATCAACGATCATTGAAAAAAACAATCAACGTTTTGGGCTAATTCACTTACCGCGTTTTTATGTTGACTTTAGTGATTATGGAAACCGCAATGCAGCAAGCGATGTCAAAAAAGAAATTGCTAAACTCAAAGAAGAAGGCGTGGAGGGAATCGTCTTTGATTTGCGAAATAACGGAGGCGGATCTTTACAAACAGTTGTGGATATGGCAGGTTATTTTATAGAAGATGGCCCTATTGTTCAAGTAAAATCTACTGGAGGCCAAAAGCAAATTCTAAGTGACCTCGATAAATCGATTGAATGGGATGGTCCGTTAGTTGTTATGGTAAATGAGTTTTCTGCTTCAGCGTCAGAGATTCTAGCTGCTGCTTTACAAGATTATAAACGCGCGATTGTATTAGGAAGCAAACAAACTTTTGGGAAAGGCACCGTGCAAAATGTAATCGATTTAAATCAGATTATATCTAACAACACCTATGGCGATTTAGGCGCCATGAAATTAACAACAGATAAATTTTACCGCATCAACGGTGGATCAACACAATTAGAGGGCGTTAAGAGCGATATTATTTTCCCTAATCGTTATGCCTATATTGACACGGGGGAAAAAGATCAAGACAATCCGCTAGAATGGGATAAAATTAGCCCTACTGAATTTAATTTGTGGTCTTCTGGAGATCAATACAACTATGCCATTGAGCGCAGTAGAAAACGCCTAGAAGACAATCCTTTTGTTCAACTCATAGACGAACAGGCAAAATGGATTAAATCCCGCCAAAATGACAATGATTATTCCCTCAATTTTGATGCTTACCTAGAAAAAAATGAGGCAACAGAACAAAAGACAGAGAAGTTTAAAAAGTTAAACGAGTTTCAAAGTATTCTTTCTTTCAAAGCGCTAGATAAAGATTTGCCATTGATTCAAAAAGACGATGTGTCTAAAGAGAAAAGAGTGCGTTGGGAAGAGAGTTTAGGGAAAGATATTTATGTAGATGAGGCGATCAATGTATTAAGCGATTTAACGAAGTTTAAAGGCAGTAAACGTTCAATTGCTCAAGCAGCAAAACAATAGGGATTGGAGCAACAGCCTACTTATTTAAAGGTGCTTAAAAAGCCTATCGGCGGAATAAGTTTCGTTTTTATATGTTTGGTTACTTTTTGTGCTATCGCAGCGAACTTTCTCGCCCCTGACAATAGCTTGCATGCCAACCAGATGCATGTTTCAATTCACTCAAAGCCTCCAGGTTTTTCTGTTCAATTGTTAAAAATTCCCTCTCCATCGGGAGAGATTATAGAAGAAATTCCAATAGAAGATTACTATTGGAAAGACGGTCAATTGTATTACCGTGCCTATGGTAGCAGTGAAGGATATTATCAATCCATTGATCAAAATATTTTCCCTTCAAGTTTAACTTCTACGGCAATTGCACAAACCTATATTGCGCAGCAAAATTTTATTTGGGGGACAGATAAATTTGGGCGAGACCTTTTTAGTCGCATGCTTTTTGGGGCAAGGATTTCACTATCAATTGGGTTTATTGCTGTTTTGATTTCTTTACTGGTAGGAATATTCTTAGGAGGACTTGCGGGCTATTTAGGTGGTAGAATAGATCAAGTTATTCTTTGGTTAATCAATGTTGTTTGGAGTATTCCTAGTTTATTAATGGTCATTGCGATAACCCTTGCTTTAGGGAAAGGGTTTTGGCAAGTTTTTATAGCCGTGGGTTTAACCATGTGGGTAGAAGTTGCTCGTTTAGTGCGTGGTTTAGTAATTTCTATCAAAGAGCAAACCTTTGTTCAAGCAGCGAGGGGGATGGGTTTTTCTTCATTTAGAATTTTTTCACACCATATCTTCCCGCTTCTAGTTCCTTCTATTATCGTGATTGCTACAGCAAATTTTGCCAGTGCAATTTTGATTGAAAGCGGTTTAAGCTTTTTGGGGATTGGCGCACAGCCGCCCATTCCTAGTTGGGGAGGGATGATCAAAGACCATTTTAGGTATATCTTGTTAGGGAAATCTTATCTGGCCATTATTCCTGGATTAGCCATTATGAGTTTAGTTTTAGCGTTTATGTTGTTAGGAAACGCTTTAAGAGATGCTTTGGATATTAAAAACTAGCCTCGTTAAGACGATTAGCATCTAGGTTGAGGTAGATAAAAATCAAGATGGTAAAAGCGAGTAAACTCGACCCGCCATAGCT
>JBELLO010000132.1:0-3896 GCA_042096495.1 Candidatus Arcticimaribacter sp. | reverse complement strand
TTCTGTCGCGACCACTCCACTTCCACCAAAGGTGGGATAACAAACAATAGCAATTTTCATTTAGTATAGAATAGCATCGTGCACTAATTTAAGCATTCGCGGACGAATACTTTGTTCAATTAGCTTCCGATTTTTTGCAGAAGGATATGTTCTATTTGATAAAAACACAAAAACGATTTGCGTTTTAGGATCTACCCAGGCATAAGTCCCTGTAAATCCAGCATGTCCAAAACTTTCTGGAGAAATCCCCTCAAAGGCCATTCCACCTCCCCACAATTGCGGTTTATCTAGTCCTACTCCTCTCCTATTTTCTTGGTCACAGTAATAACATTGATTAAAGGCGTCAAAAGTCGCCGAATCAAAGAATTGTTTTCCGGCATAGCTTCCTTTTTGCAAATACATTTGCATAATGGTCGCCACTTCCAGCGCGTTTGAAAACAGTCCCGCATGTCCACTCACCCCTCCTTGTAAAGCTGCTGTCATATCATGCACATAACCCCGCAATTCTTGTTGACGGAAATAGTCATCCACTTCAGAAGGTACAATGCGATTTTCTGGTAGGGTTTTATGCGCATTATAGTTCGTTAGACTTAGGCCTAAAGGCCTAAAAATACGTTCATCAGCCAATTGATCTAAGCCGGTATCATAGCGCTCTTCTAAGATGTGCTGCATAAAAATGAAAGGGAGGTCAGAATAGTGATATCCCTTATCAATTAAATCACTCTGGATTAAAACCGCTAATTGGACACTGGCTAAAGTTGAACGGCCATAAATCCCCTTTGCCACTTCGATAGGAAAGCGTTTAGAAGCATTTGAACGGTAGTATTTTCGTAAACGTTTAGCATCCCTTTCCCTCAAAGTTTCTTTATAGAAAGGAATCCAGGGGGTTATTCCTGCTTGATGAGATAAGACTTCTTTAAAGGTCAAATCGGCTTTATTTGTGCCTTTAAATTGATTGGAAAGCGAGCCTAAAGTACTTTCAAAAGACATCTTTCCTTGATCAACTTCTTGCATTAAAAGTGGCAAGGTGGCGAGCACTTTTGTCAAAGAAGCGACATCATAAACATCGGTTAATTGAACCGCTTGCTTTTTAGCAAAGGTATGATGACCAAAGGCTTTATGATAAAACACCTTTCCATTTCTAGCCGCTAAAATTTGAAAGCCAGGTGCCACGAGGGAATCTAAAGTGGTTTGCGCTAAGGCGTCTAGAACAAATAATTTACTTGCATCTATCCCTACATCAAAGGGTGTGGCATTTTGGAGCGCCTGCGGCGCCAAAGTAGATACAATCCCATGCCCAGCAGGAAAATCAGGATGAATCGAAACAGGTAATTTTCCCTTCGCCCCTCGCTTCCCAAGGATCAATTGGGAGACCAACTCTTGTGCAGCTTTATTGTTTTGATAGCCGACTATGATGCCTTCATAAGCAGTTAAATCTTCTAGTTTTGACAAAGCATATGGCTTTACAAATGTGGCCAAAACAACTTTGTGCCTTTGATTTAATGCTGCTAAAAGTTCTCGCTCCTTTGGAGAGAAATCAGCGGCCTTCCATGGATTTGCATTAGAACGATGAAAGCCCACCACTATGGTAGAAAGGTCTTTGGCAGCATTAAGCACAGTAGGAACATCTCCCGTAAAAGTAAGGCGTTGAAGAATGCGTTCTGTTGCTAGACTTTGATAAAAGTCCTCTCCATCATCATCTCCTAGGGATAAAAAACCGATCACCTCTTTCTCTGCTAAGGGTAATACGGCATCATTCTTCACTAGAGTAATCGCATCACCCATGGCTTTATGGATCAAATAATCGTCTAAAGGAGCGTTAATGTCTTCAGCGATTCCATCAATTGGAATAGGAGAAAAGTTCGCTAAACCAACTTTGTATTTTGCTTTTAATATCTTTTTAACGGAGTGGGCTAAACGTTCTTCGGTGAACTTATTTTGTTTAAAAGCTCGCTTCATTTTTTTTACGGCTTTTTTAAGATCGTTAGGGATCAAGAGAATATCGTTACCCGCTAAAAATGCCGCTACATCAATGCTGTTGATTTTAGATACTTCAGAAGCTGCTCCCATATTTAAGGCATCGGTAATGATTAGTCCTTTGTAATTATTTCGCTTGATTAAAATCTCGTCAATAATTTTTTTTGAAAGCGAAGAGGGGATCCCTTCTTCTAATGCGGGAACATTTAAATGCCCCACCATAACAGAAGATACTCCTGCTTCCATTAAACGATCAAAAGGATAAATCTCTGTAGACAGCAAACGATCTTCATCAAAACGAATAAGCGGCAGGTCTAAATGAGAATCTTTGGCGGTATCGCCATGCCCTGGAAAATGCTTTGCGGAAGAAAGTACGCCGGCGCGATGCATTCCTTGCATAAAGGCGAGTCCTTTTTGAGTGACATTCCCCTTTTCTTCCCCAAAGGAACGGTTCCCAATAATGGGGTTCTTAGGGTTTGTATTAATGTCAACATCTGGGGCAAAATTGATATGTACCCCTAAGCGTTTTGCTTGTTCTCCGATACGGTTCCCTACCGCCTCAACTAACTTATTATCTTGAATCGCCCCCAGGGTCATATTCCACGGGAAGGCTTGAACAGAATCTAATCGCATGGCTACGCCCCATTCTGCATCCATTCCAATTAAAAGTGGGGTTTTACTGGTTTGTTGTAGCTTATTGAGCCAATGGGTTTGTTCTACTGGACCCCCTAGAGAAAAGATAATTCCTCCTAAATGGTAGTCCTCTACTTGGGATTTAATTTGCTTAAAGTGGGCCTCTCCTTGTTCACTAAAGGCCATGACCATAAACAATTGCCCTATTTTTTCGTCTTGTGACATTTGTGCATAAACACTGTCTACCCATTTTTGCTGAGCTTCAAAATCACTTGTAGCTAAAGGATCATTAATTGTTTGTGCAAAAGTATAACTCCCCCACAAGAGGACTAATAAGATATAACGCATAAGCAAATGCTTTATTTAATGAAACGGGCATGCCAACTGTCATAAGCCGGTACTTCCCAGATACTTTCGTACTCTGCCTTGTCTACTACCAGGTTGTTGAAGACTATGGTGTCTAAGTTTACCTTTGGTGATTTAGCCAGTTTTCTAAATTCTTTTAATGGTGTATAAAGAATTTGTTCTTTTTCGCGATAGCAAACATTCATTTTATCAAGTAAAACGACGTCTAACTTTACCTCTAACTGCTGTATTAAATGAACAGAAGCATCGATAGAACAACCTGATGCTCCTTGCACTTCTTCGTCTAAACCAATGACAATAAAGCGATCATAAGGTAAATCATAAGCTGTTTTTAATGGCGTACCATGGGTAGCCCATTGATTTAAAAACTGGGAGAGCATCCCGCTAATTTCTTCCTTTTCTGAGGCACTAAAAGGCCTAGAAGCAGGATAAATCCAAACACGGGCGTGGTCTGGTAAAGAAGAAAAGGGCACTAACATTTACAAATCTTTTGCTGTTGCAATCATTTCTGCGAGATCTAAAACAGGTAAACTGTCTTCTTTCTCTTTGCTTTTAACTCCGTCAGACAACATGGTGTTACAAAACGGGCAACCCGCTGCAATAATATCAGGCTGGGTTTCTAGGGCTTGTTCTGTGCGCTCTATGTTGATGTCTTTATTGCCATTTTCTGGTTCTTTAAACATCTGTGCACCTCCTGCACCACAACACAAGCCTCTAGATTTACAGCTTTTCATCTCAACGAGTTCTGCATCTAGTTTTTGAATAAGTTCGCGAGGTGCTTCATAGATATTATTGGCACGTCCCAGATAACAGGGATCGTGATAGGTAATTCTTTTTCCTTTAAAAGTTCCCTCTGCGATGGTCATGCGTCCATCTTCAAGTAAATCTCTTAAAAGCTGGGTGTGATGAATCACTTCGTA
>JBELLO010000131.1:0-3980 GCA_042096495.1 Candidatus Arcticimaribacter sp. | reverse complement strand
CTACCCTCCTCAATGCTTTATTAGAAGAAGACAAAGCCATTATCTCTTCTATTGCTGGGACAACAAGAGACAGCATCGAAGATGAGATCACCATCGACGGCATTGGCTTTAGATTTATCGATACTGCTGGGATAAGAGAAACCCAAGATGAAATCGAGCAAATAGGGATTAAAAAGGCTTTTGAAAAAGCCAAACAAGCCGCAATAATCCTTTATTTAATCGATAGTCAAAATTTTACGGAAGAAGAAAAATCACACCGAGAAAAACTTAACGATCTACAAACTCAATTTCCCAATAAACCCTTGTGGATCTTACTCAATAAAACAGATCTAACCAAGGCATCGCTCCCTTCAACCTTAGAGGGCTACCCCTGCCTCCAAATGAGCGCAAAAAGCAAAACAGGTATCGAGGCACTCAAACAAGTTTTAGTCCAGTATATGGAAGAAAACAACTATCAAGACGAGAGTATCATCACCAACTCCCGCCATTATGCCGCCTTGAGCAGCGCCTTAGCAGAAATTAGTAAAGTACAAAAAGGTTTAAACGACGGACTAAGTGGAGACCTACTCGCCATTGACTTGAGGCAGGCATTATTCCACCTAGGGGAAATCACTGGAGAGGTCACAAATGATGAGTTGTTAGGAAATATTTTTGCTAATTTTTGTATCGGGAAGTAATGTTAGAGGAATAAATCCTTCGCTTGGCAATCAATTAAGATCTATGAGAAACAAAAAAAGGCGGTTGAGCCAACCATAGCCTACCTACCTTTTAACAAAATAGGGTGTGAAGCCCTATGGGACAAAAGTAGTCATTCTAAACTTAGCCCCAAAGAAAGCAGACTGCAAATAAAAACCGATTCCGGTTTATTTTTTAACTCAACTAGTAAGACGCTCTTTTAGATGGATTTTGTAAATTTATTTTAAACTTTAAAGATGAAATCACACTTTACTATTCTCTTATTATTGAGCAGTTTTGCGATTTTCGCACAACGCTTTGACATTGTTAGTGCCGCATTTGAAGGGGAAGTAATTCCAGTAACAGGAGAGGTTTTTATCGATGTACCCAAAAAAAGCATTGCCCTAAACATTAACAATAAAGAGATGACGATTTCTAAGATGACCTTTAAAAAAGGAGATGTAGGAGAATTATTGTGTTTTAAGGAAAGCATTGAGGTTAAACAAAGGTTTAAATTCTCCCCCAATAAAAACAAAACAGGAGACTTACGCAATATATCGCATATTATGACTTATACCATTGTACAAGGGTTTTCGAATAATAGAAATGAGTTTGTCTATCACCTTGTGAAAATGGGGAACTTTTAACGGTTATTTAAGTAATATTTCATCGTTATAGGAAGGATTCAAACTTGGAATAATTGTCCCAGATCCACCCTTTCGCGAAGCAAATTCATTTTACGCTTAAGGTAATCTAGCTGCGCTTTATTTCCAGCTAGCTTAATCATACCAACAAAATTCTTAAAAAGACTAGCAATCGACTTTGAATCCCCTACAAAGGGTTTAAGCTGACCTAAAAAACTACTGATAAAGTTTTTCCAAGCAAAACCACTACTTATATCATCTTGTAAAACCTTCTCTACTTCATGTAGAAAATAATGCGGTCGATTTGAACAATTACCGAGTACATAATCTCCCCTAATGTTTTCTTGAAGATAGGCATCGAGTTGATGATACATTGATGTGGTACAATGGCTTTCAGCCAAAAAAACATACAAGCCTTCTGTCGTGTTAAAAACAAAGGAGTGGTCTCCTGTTGTGCTCCACAACCAATGGAAAAAACGCTCTTGTTCCTCCCGCGATAGCAACAGTTTTCTTGTGCTCTGGCTTGATTTAACTACAAATCCACATATCATGAGTGAGGGGTAAATTAGGGGCCAAAAGGCCCCTATTACTATATTAACGCAAATCGAAACGATCTGCATTCATTATTTTATTCCACGCCTCGATAAAATCACACACAAATTTGTCATTATTATCGTTTTGTGCATAGACCTCTGCAATGGCACGAAGCTCTGAATTTGATCCAAAAACCAAATCGGTTCTAGAGGCAGTTCTCACATTTGCTCCAGTGCTGCGATCCTTTGCTTGATAGCTATTGTATCCTGTTGCAGACCAACTCACCTCCATCGAGAGTAAAGTTTTAAACCAACTGTTATCTAATTTCCCGTTAGTCCAAACGCCATCGCCAGATTGTGAAACTCCCATGGCTCTCATCCCGCCAACTAATAGGGTCATCTCTACCGGAGTTAAACCTAATAATTGTGCTTTGTCGAGGAGGATTTCTTCTGGACTCACGGCAAATTCTTTTTCGGCATAATTTCTAAAGCCGCAGGCTTTGGGTTTTAATAAATCAAAAGAGTCCACATCGGTTTGTGCTTGGGAGGCATCTCCTCTCCCAGTGGTAGTTGGGACTTTTACCCCAGAAGCCATTTCGATCCCTACTGCACCACCTAAAACGATTACATCGGCGATAGAAGCGCTATGCTTTTTGGCGAAGCCATCATAAACCGCTAAAATCTCTTGTAGGGCTGCGGGTTGATTTACGGCCCAATCCTTTTGAGGAGAAAGTCGAATTCTAGCACCATTTGCCCCACCTCTGTTGTCAGAGGCTCTAAATGTACTTGCACTCGCCCAGGCGGTTTCTACCATTTGAACTATGGACAAACCAGATGCAGCAAGATCTTTTCGAATCGCTTCTTCTGTGGCAGGAGAAAGTTGTTGTCCCGCTGGGGTGGGATCTTGCCAAATATATTCGGTTGGGTTGTAATCTCCGGTGATATAACTAGATTTTGGTCCCATATCTCTGTGCAATAGCTTAAACCACGCTCTTGCAAAGGCTTCGCCAAAGGCGTCTGGGTCATTTTTAAAGTCTTCACATATTTTACGATAAGCAGGATCGACCTTGAGGGACATATCTGCTGTAGTCATCATAGGAAGCACCTTTTGATCACTGCCATCCACTTGTGGGACCATGTCCTCTTCGGCACAGTTGATAGGGTGCCATTGATTTGCTCCTGCAGGACTCTTTTTTAACTCCCATTCATATTTAAATAAGAGATCGAGGTAGCCCATATCCCATTGGGTAGGATTTGTTGTCCATGGTCCTTCAATCCCACTGGTGATGGTGTCGACTCCTTTTCCTATCCCATGGCTATTTTTCCACCCAAAGCCCATTTGCTCCATGGGGGAACCTTCTGGTTCTGCTTCCACTAGTCCAGCATCCCCTGCCCCGTGGGCTTTCCCAAAGGTGTGTCCCCCAGCGACTAGAGCGACGGTTTCTTCGTCATTCATCGCCATACGCTTAAAGGTTTCTCTTACATCTTGCGCAGAAAGCGCAGGATCTGGGTTCCCGTTAGGCCCTTCTGGATTCACATAAATTAATCCCATTTGAACGGCTGCTAAAGGATTTTCAAGCGACTGACGCGTATCGCCATAGCGGTTATCGCCTAGCCATTCGTCTTCTGCTCCCCAATAAATATCTTTTTCTGGGTGCCAGATATCTTCTCTACCTAAAACGGTCCCGTGGTTGGGACCTCCCATATCTTCAATGGCAACATTCCCGGCAAGCACTAGTAAGTCAGCCCAAGATAGTTTATTGCCATACTTTTCTTTAATCGGCCACAAGATTCTTCTGGCTTTATCTAAATTTCCATTGTCTGGCCATGAGTTTAAAGGTGCAAATCTTTGGGCACCTGTTGCTGCTCCTCCTCTACCATCGCCTGTTCGATAAGTTCCTGCTGCATGCCAGGTCATTCGAATAAAAAACGGGCCATAGTGACCATAATCTGCCGGCCACCAATCTTTGCTGTCCTTCATGACATGTTTTAAATCTTCCTTTACTGCCGTTAAATCAAGGGATTTAACGGCTTCTTTGTAATCTATTTCACTAATAGGATTACTCTTCTTATCGTGTTGACGAAGGATGTCTAAATTTAATTGATTGGGCCACCAATCTTTGTTTTG
>JBELLO010000130.1:0-3984 GCA_042096495.1 Candidatus Arcticimaribacter sp. | reverse complement strand
AATGAGCTGGTTTTTTGTGACCTCGGCAGGATTCAAACCTGCAACCTCTTGAGCCGTAATCAGAAGAATAATTTTCTAATTCTTTATAAAATTTACTAATAGATTGAATTACAGAATATTAAGACGGAAGTTCTTCTTGTTTTGTACTACTCTCTAGTAGCTTTACTCTCAACTTGTGTGCAAATAGTGTGCAAGTAAATATTGTTGAATTTAAATTTTCAAAAATGAGTAAATCGTTAAATTTTGTAGTAAGCATAAGGCTTGATAAAAGATCAAGCAATGCTAATGGAGACTATCCTATCAAACTTAGGGTCTGGAATCGTGCAACTAAGAAGGTAAAACTGTACAGTTGCAACAAGTTCACTGGATCTAAATCATTCGAAAAGGCTATTAACCAAGGAGCAACTGTTAAAGGTGAAACTTTCAAGTTGAGGGTATACTTAGACAGAGTTCTTTTAAACGCTAGCGATGTTCTTGAAAACAACAACGTAAAATCATTTAAAGACTTTGAAAAGTACATGTTCAATCGAACAGATGATTCAAAGGATATAAGCTTTTACATCTCGCAAAAGTTAGATCAATGCCATCGTAATAATCAATTCTCATCTAGAGATATCTACAAGGGGCTTCTAAGTCTTTTAGAGATTTATACTGAGGGTAAATCAATTCAGGTTGGTGATTTATCAGTGGAGTGGTTTAAGTCTCTTGAGGACTGGTATTTGGCTAGAAAGAAGTCTAACGGGGATTCTTACAAAGTATCTGGTTATTCAATCTATATTAGACACTTTAGGATTATTATTAATGAGCTTCTTCAAAAGGGGCAGATTTCTCAGAATGATTACCCATTCGGCAAAGGAAAGTATACAATCCCTAATGCTGAAAACAACAAAAGACCTTTATCCTCAGAGGATATATCAAAATTAGTGGATTATGACAGTAAGGATATCTATAAACAGTTTGCGGTTGACTTTTGGAAGTTGAGTTACTACTGGATGGGGATCAACCTAAGAGATGTGATTAATCTTAAATGGAGTGATATACATGATGATAAGATTTACTACTTCAGAAGGAAGACATTTAACCGAAGTAAGGTCAAGAGAAAGAATACAGTCTTCATCGATGAGAGGATATCTAGTATTATTAAGAAGTATAGGGGGTCTGATTCTTATATTTTCGATATTCTTAATGACTCCATGAATGAAGAGCAGGCGTATAGAGCCGGGAAGAACTTTATTCGAAAGGTAAATCAGCATCTAAAAAAGGTTGCCAAAGATCTTGATATAAGTTCTGATATATCGTCCATATGGTCAAGACATAGCTTTGCTACTGAAATGAAAAAGAAGAAAGTTAGTCCGTATCTCATTCAGGAGGCTTTTGGTCACAAAGACCTAAAGACAACTGAAAATTATCTGTCTTCTTTAGTAGAGGATGATCTTAAGGATTTACAAAAATTGCTTTAAAATATTTCATTATCCAAGCAATAGCCAATAGACTGTCAGATTTATGGTATAAAAACGTTAAAAACTATCAGTGATTGTGAATAACTAAGCATTTGTTTTGGAAAAACAACTTTGTAGCTTGCATTAAATAAAAAAAGCCAAAGATGTGGCTTTGTAAACCAGGGAACTTTGGCAGTTTGTTTCTAACACTTCAAACATACAATTTCCCTCTTACATCATCACAATTTTTGGCTGATAATTTTTCATTTAATGAAAAAGTATTCTTTGAAGTCGGATTCCTCTGGAACAATAGTACAGGGAATCCAGTCAGTTTTAAATGAGCTCACTGTTATCAAAAAGAGCTTAAGTATTGATGAAGCAGGACCTTTAGGAATCAAAGAAACTGCAAGGTATCTAAAGATGTCTACCCAGAGCATTTACAAAGAAGTTGAGAAGGGGTCTATCCCTCACTATCAGGACTCCCCTGGTAGCAAGATCTTCTTCTTTAAAGAAGAGTTGGATACTTGGGTAAGAAGTAAGAAAAGAATCACTAAAAAAGAGATTCTAGATGAAGCAGATAACCTTAAAATTGGAAGTTATGGAAATAAATAAAAATGATTTAGTAAGTCTTCCTTTAAAGGTTAATAAACGACTTGATAAGCTCTTGATAGGTGCTGATGTTATCAAAAACAGAGACTATAAGGATATCGAATATCTAGTGGATAAATTGATTCCTAAAAGTACTCTTTGTGCTCTTGTTGGAGAAAGTGACACAGGTAAGAGTTCTCTTTTAAGACAACTTGCAGTTTCTGTAGCATATGGCGATGATGACTTTCTTGGTTTTAAACTTAATGACTCCTGTAGGAATGTAGTTTATGTCAGTACAGAAGATGGTGAAATGGCAACATCGGTTTGGCTAAACACCTATTTTGGAGATGATGTATCACAAGACGATAAGCTTTCAAAGCTTAAGTTTATTTACAGCATTGATGGCATTGTAAAAAATCTTAGGGAAGTGGTACAAAACAATTGTGTAGACCTCATTATCGTGGACTCTTATGCTGATTTATTTACTGGTTCCATGAATAACTCTAATGAAGTTAGAAGCTTTCTTAATCTTTATGATGGGATAGTTAAAGAGTTTGGAGTTACCGTAGTTTTTCTACATCACACAAAGAAAGCATCTGCCGGCTCTACTCCTAACAAGAACAGTATACTTGGATCACAGGGGTTTGAAGCTAAGATGAGAAGTGTAATGATGCTCACTAAAGACAGGGAAGATGCCTCTTTAAGGCATTTATGTGTAGTTAAAAATAACTACATGCCTGAGGCTAATAAGTCAGAAAGCTATGTGTTAAGGTTCTCAGAGCAGCTCTCATTTACTAATACGGGTGACAGAGTTCAGCTAAATGATCTTGCAGATGATGACTGGCTTGATGAGGCTAGAAAACTTCGAGAAGATGGTAAAAGCCTTGAGGAAACTGCTAATATTCTAAAAAGCAAGGGAGTAAAAACCTCTAGGTCAAGTTTGGGTCGAAAGCTTAAGGAGTGAGTTCTTGTCCCACGTCCCATCCCTAGGGGGTGGGACATTGGGACAAAAGCTAAAAGTTTCGATAAGTATAGTTACTTAACCAATGGGGCTGGGGTTTCTAGATTCACTTTTCTATATCATCCATAACACACAGAATAGTATATAACCCCAACATTTTAAGTATGAAATATTTTCACAGGGTTGGGCACAATTGAAATCAGCTGTAAACCTGTACTATACTTGGCCTAAGGGGCAATCCATAATGTAGTAAAACGGGGTGCTTTGTAGGGGTATGAAGGGGGATAGAGGATAAAGATTTGATATTTAACCACTTCTATGTACCTTTGGAGTAATAACCATAAATCAATCATAATGAAAAAAACACTATTACTTTTTGGAATAGCACTAACTATCCTTTCATGTGCTCAACCGAAGGACAATTCTTCAGCAACAGTAAGTAACCAGGACGATAAAACTATGGCAGTTGCAAAACTTATGAAAGGATATGTTGACAATAATTTTGATGGAAGCATACTTTCTGAAGGATGTATTGTAAGATTCAATAACATTGAATTAACAAAAGAAGATTTTATTGGAATGTCACAATTTCATCATAGTATGTTTGATGATATTACATTTCCTGATGGCTGGATTGAGACGATTAGTTATCACGGAGAAAACTGGAAAGAAGGAAATGGAGAAACTTGGACAAACCAATGGACCAAATGGACTGCTACCTCTAAGATTTCGAAAGAGACTCATACGAATCGAAGCCATTTTACTTACAAGTGGGAGAATGGTAAAATTACTGAGGTAAATGCCCTCTTTTCTGATCTTTGGTATGATAAAGAAGTTAAGTTATTCATGGAAAACCAGAAATAGTAGAAAATTAACGCCCTCCTAATTGGAGGGTATTTCTTGTATTTTTTCTGCTTATCTAAAAAATATTATTAACCATAAACCAATTTAAAATGAAAAAACTATTATTACTTGTTGCTCTGATGGCAACAAACT
>JBELLO010000129.1:0-4065 GCA_042096495.1 Candidatus Arcticimaribacter sp. | reverse complement strand
AGCCCGTTCGATTGAAAACATGAGTTATTGTGTGGGTGTTAATAGAATAGGGACAGATGGATCTGATCTATACTATCCTGGGCACACAGCAGTATATGATTATATGGGCGAAAAAGTAGGTGCAACTAAAGCTGAAGCTCAAGATCACACAACCGTAAAAATGGATCGTGATAAGATGTTACTGGCCCGACAAAAACTCAACTTTTTAAACGATAGAGATCGTTTTACTATTCAATCGTAAAGGTTTCGATTAAATCCCAATTTGCTCTTAGGGTAAGATAGTCGGCTAAATAAACCACCTCTTCAGGTTGTCTTTTTTCAAGGTAATTCCCCGTGTCCCAGCGACCATTTCCATTGCGGTCTTTGACAAAACGTATTTGATAATTTTTTGGGATTAGATAGTCTAATTGATAGCGATGGTCTTCGTTTTGACTAATCTGTCTTATAATGTTTCCTTTAGCATCAATTAATTGAAAGAAATAGGGAATTGTTTCATCTTTGCGTTCAAGCGTCAATAGCAATGTTCCATAATTCTCTACTGCTTGTGTTCTCACGGTATGAATAATGGTATCGTTAGTTGCCCCTAGAAAATCCTTGATAGCGTTCGGTAAGATTTGAATGCGGTATTTGTCATTTTGAACTTTTTCAAAGTCGAGATATACTTTGTCTTTATTAGGGTCAATAGAACTCGTAAAAGGAACCGCTAAAGTATCTATATCAAAAATTTGGATGTATTCGTCGTTTACCTCTGTTATAGGAAGGTTGCTGTTGATTTTTAGGGTATCCAAAAAGTGTAAAACATTCATATTCTTTGGAAGAATATCCAATAATAAAGAATCGAGTTCTGGTTGAAAGGGTTTAATAACCACAGGGCGCATAGAGTCTTTTTCTTCTAAACCTATTACAATAGAGTCTAGTTCTTCTTGAGGTTGAAACCAGTAATGCAGGGTGTCTTTTTCTCTGTCTCGTGTAAAGAAGCCTTTGCCATTTTGCTTAAAATCTTCGGTAAAAACTATCTTTTTATCGCTCACATCCCCAAAATAGCTAAACTCTAAATGATGCTCATTAACAAAACGAGGTCTGCCCCATTTAAAATCGGTCACCTCTTTAAAAAGCACAGGAAATTTTAAAGAGTCTTGCGGTAATTCAATGGGTTCTTCAAAAAAGCCGATCAAATCCACAAATTGATCGAATAGATAATTTTTCCCTACATCTTTGATGGCGATAAACTCATATTTCCCTGGAGCTAGACTTTGTAAATTGAAGTAAATACTATCAAGTGTATTTCCCACATAAAGCGGCTTTTGTAAATAGATAGTTGAATCTGTATAGGTAGAATCAATCGGGTATAAATGAATTGAAATCTGGGATAAAGAATCTAACGCATAAGCATCTTTAACCGTTCCAGATAAATGTAAAGAATCTAAATAATCCCCTGTAGAAAAGGTGTAGCTAAAGAAAGGTAAAGGGTTGTTTTCGTTGTAATCTTCTATGGCTTCGCCAAAGTTAAAAGTGTAAGTTGTATTATCCCTAGGGGCTTCTTCAAAACGGATCTCAACCTTCTTGCTTACCGTCCCTTCTGGCAGGATTTTATACGAACTTTTTTCGATGGGAGGAGAAACAATTAATTGACTCGCAATATCTTTTAACTGTATGTATTCGTCAAAAACTAGGACCACCTTTTCTGCGTCAAAATTAACTTTATTGAGCGGTGGATTTGCACTAACAAGTACTGGGGGAATACTGTCTTTATCTCCGCCAGTAGGCGTACCTCTTTTTGCGCAGTGGGTCGTTGAAACCACCCACAAAATCATGACAATAATGCTAAGTTTTTTTCGCATATGCTGCAAAGTAACACATAAATCTGCTAATTTCTATAGACGATGGTGGCAATACTCAAGGAAAGCTGATCAATTTTAACAATCAATCTGGAGCAGGCTTTTAATGTGGCTCCTGTGGTTAGAATATCATCTAACAATAAATAGTGTCCTTTAGGAAGTTTAATCATAGGATTGATTTGAAATGCATCTTGAAGAATCTCGGTACGATCACGGCTGATTTTTGAGAGTTTTGGGGTGTGTTTAACTCTTTTAAGAAATGTTCCATAATAGGGAATTGATAAGGCCTTTGCTGCACTTTGTCCAATTAAATCAACCTGATTAAAACCTCTTTTTCTTTGTCGCTTTGGGTGCAATGGCACCCCAATAATCCCATCAAAAGTACAGGCTAAACCACTGATTAATCCCGCTAACTTCTGACCAAAAAAAGCACCAATAGCTTTATTCCCTCCATATTTGAATTGATATAGTAAAGATTCAATTAGTGCAGTCTGTTCAAAAATATACAAGGAAAAAACCCGATCAACCTTGAGGTCATTAAACAGGTGGCGCTTTAGCGGCGATGGGTGGATCACATGAAAATAGGTCAAAGGCAGCTCGAGTTCACAATGGAGACACAACACTTTTTTAGGGAAATTGATTTCTCTTTGACAGCCAATGCACAAGCGCGGGAAAAACAATTCAAAAACAGACTGCAGTAGGCGAAAAAGAGGAACGAACATTTCAAGGCGATTTGGTTCTTCCAAAATACGAAAAAGGGTTATTTTTGCAACATGACAGATTTTAAGAAGATCATTTCCCACGCAAAAGAATACGGTTTTGTATTCCCTTCAAGTGAAATTTATGACGGTTTAAGTGCCGTTTATGACTATGCACAAAATGGTGCTGCCCTCAAAAAAAATATTCGCGACTACTGGTGGAAAGCCATGGTACAATTACACAGTAATATTGTGGGGATCGACGCCGCAATCTTTATGCATCCGACCACCTGGAAAGCTTCTGGTCATGTGGATGCTTTTAATGATCCATTAATCGATAATAAAGACTCTAAAAAGCGTTATCGAGCAGATGTTTTAGTAGAAGATTACTGCGCTAAGATTGAAGTAAAAATTGATAAAGAAGTCAAGAAAGCGGCAAAGCGTTTTGGTGAAACCTTCGATAAAGCTCATTTCATTTCTACTAATCCACGCGTTGTAGGGTATCAAGACAAAATCGATGCCATCTTAAAACGTTTAGGGCAATCTTTAGAAAAAGAAGATTTAGCCGATGTCAAAGCGTTGATTGAAGAATTAGATATTGCCTGCCCAGAATCTGGCTCTAGAAACTGGACCGATGTCAAGCAGTTTAATTTGATGTTTGGCACAAAACTAGGCGCCTCTGCAGAGTCGGCGATGGATTTATATTTACGTCCAGAAACCGCTCAGGGGATTTTTGTCAATTTCCTCAATGTGCAAAAAACAGGACGTATGAAAATCCCGTTTGGGATTGCTCAAACAGGAAAAGCCTTTAGAAACGAAATTGTTGCACGACAGTTTATCTTTCGCATGCGTGAATTTGAACAAATGGAAATGCAATTCTTTGTTCCTCCAGGGACACAAAAAGAGTGGTATGAAAAGTGGAAAGAAACCCGTTTAAAATGGCATTTATCATTAGGGATGGGCGAGGATAATTATCGCTTCCACGACCATGAAAAGTTAGCCCATTATGCCGATGCTGCTGCAGATATCGAATTCAAATTCCCTTTTGGCTTTAAAGAACTAGAAGGAATCCACTCTAGAACAGACTTTGACTTATCTAGTCACGAAGAGTTTTCTGGAAAAAAATTACAGTATTTCGATCCAGAACGCAACGAGAACTATGTTCCTTATGTGGTGGAAACTTCGATCGGACTAGACAGAATGTTCTTAGCGACTTTTTCTTGGGCCTTACGTGAAGAAACCTTAGAAGACGGGAGTCAACGCACCGTATTAAAACTACCAGCAGTTTTAGCACCTACAAAAGTGGCGGTACTTCCATTAGTAAAGAAAGACGGTTTACCCGATTTAGCGCATCAAATTGTCGATAGCCTTAAATGGGAGCAGGCGGTTGCTTATGACGAAAAAGATGCAGTAGGACGCCGTTATCGCCGTCAAGATGCACTGGGTACACCATATTGCATTACCGTGGACCACCAGTCATTAGAAGACAAAACAGTGACCCTTCGCGATCGTGATAGCATGAAACAAGA
>JBELLO010000128.1:0-4071 GCA_042096495.1 Candidatus Arcticimaribacter sp. | reverse complement strand
TCTTGATTTTGATGCCAAAATAAGCGTAAATCAAGGTCATAATAGGACTTAACCAATTGAAGATGGCAAAAGCAAAATATTCTCCAACTCCGACCCCTAAGACCCCAGATTGGTAGGCTCCACAAGTGTTCCATGGGATGAGTACAGAGGTTACAGTCCCCGCATCTTCAAGGGTTCTGCTCAAATTCTCTGGTGCTAGACCGCGATCGCGGTAAGCTTGATCAAACATTTTCCCAGGGAGAACAATAGAGAGGTATTGATCAGATGCAGTCAAATTAATGGTTATACATGATGCTGCTGTTCCTGCAAAAAGTTGAAAAGTACTTTGTGCTTTTTCTAATAAGGCGCTACTTAACTTTTGTAAACCCCCGATGGCATCCATTACCCCACCAAAAACCATGGCACAGATAATGAGCCAAATCGTTCCAAGCATTCCCTGCATTCCGCCAGAGGTAAAAAGATCGTTTAATAAATCATTTGAAGTGACAATAGTATTATCAACAGTAATAGCATTCATGATACCCCGGTAAGCAGAAGTAATAGTTAATTGCACAGCCCCGGCTGTTTCCAATACTAAGTGGGGTTGGTAGAATAGGGCAAAACCCCCGCCTAATAGGGTTCCAATCATTAGCGCCACTAGGGGTGGAGCTTTGCGAACAATCATAAAGATCACTAGCAAGGGAACGATAAAAAGCCCCAGATTAATGGTAAATCGCTCATCAATGCTATCGAGTAAAACTTGTGTGTCGGCTTGTCCATTTGTCTCTTGAAAAAAGCCCAAGAATAAAAAGACAATCAAAGTAATAACGATACTAGGTACCGTGGTATAAGTCATGTAGCGAATATGTGTAAACAAATCTGTCCCAGCCATGGCGGGAGCTAAATTTGTAGTATCACTTAGCGGCGATAATTTATCGCCAAAATAGGCACCAGAAATTACCGCACCTGCGACCATTCCTACTGGAATTTCTAGGGCACGACCTATCCCGATTAAAGCAATCCCTACAGTTGCAGAAGTGGTCCAGCTACTTCCAGTAGCCAAAGAGATAATCGCACATATAATTATACAAGCCGGTAAAAAAATACTAGGGTGCAAGATTTGTAAACCATAATAGATCATGGCAGGAATGATTCCACTCAATAACCATGTGCCCGCTAATGCGCCCACAAAAAGAAGAATCAAGATCGCACCAGTAGTGGATTTTAAATTGGACCCAATTGCTTCTAGCATTATATCATAGCTCACCTTATTGCGAAAGCCTACCACCGCGGCAACAGCTGCACCAATCAATAAGATAAATTGATTTGATCCCCCTAGTGCATCATCGCCAAAAACAAAGACATTAAAAGCGAGCAATAAAACGAGGATAATTACAGGAAGTAAAGCTTGGCTTAAACTGATAGGGGTACTTTTTTGGGTCATATCAAATTCTTTCCTCAATGATACGATTTTTTCTCTTATTTGGTTTTTGCTCACTGGTATTTGTCTTAATGAAAAACGACGTGGATAAAGCCTAGTGTCATTGCAATTTTAACAATAATTTACTCAATAGAAAATAAATACATATTAAAACGATTTGGTGATTTTATGTAAAGTGCGTAAGATTAAAAACCAATTTTATTTCAGCGCAAATGAAACATTTGTATTTTTGTCGCTCAAACTAAAAGAAAATGAGTCAATTTGATGTTGCCGTAATCGGATCAGGCCCTGGAGGCTATGTAGCTGCTATTCGTTGTGCCCAGTTGGGAATGAAAACTGCTTTAATTGAAAAGTATAGTACTTTAGGAGGAACCTGCCTCAATGTAGGGTGTATTCCTTCAAAGTCTTTATTGGATTCTTCTCACCATTATGAAGATGCGGTAAAACATTTTGACACACATGGGATTGAAATTCCCGGGGAGATCAGGGTTAATTTTGAAAAAATGATTGCCCGTAAACGCGGTGTTGTTGAGCAAACCACTAAGGGGATTGACTTCTTAATGGATAAAAACAACATCACCGTCTTTAAAGGATTAGGAAGTTTTGTTGACGCTACCCACATCAAGATTGATGGAGAGAGTGATACAACCATAGAAGCAAAGCACAGCATTATTGCAACAGGGTCTAAACCCGGTTCGCTTCCTTTTATCACCTTAGATAAAGAACGCGTGATTACTTCAACTGAAGCTTTAGAATTAAAAGAAATTCCAAAACATCTTATCGTAATCGGTGGGGGAGTTATCGGTTTAGAGCTAGGACAAGTATACCGCCGTTTAGGGGCAGAAGTTTCTGTGGTAGAATATGCAGATCGCATTACCCCAATTATGGACAGTGCCGTTTCTCGTGAATTGACCAAAGTATTAAAGAAACAAGGCGTTAAGTTTTATGTTTCTCATGGCGTAAATAAAGTAGAACGTAAAGGAGACGAAGTCACCGTTACCGCCACAAATAAAAAAGGAGAAGAAGTATCTTTCGCAGGAGACTATTGTCTGGTTTCTGTAGGACGCCGTCCATATACCGACGGATTAAATGCCCAAGCTGCCGGAGTTCAAATCACAGAGCGTGGACAAATAGAAGTAAATGATCATTTACAGACTACAGCGTCGAATATCTATGCGATTGGAGATGTTGTTCGCGGAGCGATGTTAGCCCATAAGGCAGAAGAAGAAGGAGTAATGGTCGCTGAAATTCTAGCAGGCCAAAAACCTCATATCGACTACAATCTTATTCCTAATGTAATTTACACTTGGCCAGAAGTTGCTTCTGTCGGTAAAACCGAAGAAGAATTAAAGTCTGCCGGAGTAAAATACAAAAGCGGACAATTTCCTATGCGTGCTTTAGGTAGAGCTAGAGCTAGTATGGATACAGACGGTTTTGTGAAAATCTTAGCAGATGCTGCAACAGATGAAGTGTTAGGTGTACATATGGTTGGGGCGCGTGTTGCTGATTTAATCGCAGAAGCGGTAACAGCGATGGAATTCCGTGCGTCTGCAGAAGATATCTCGCGTATGTCACATTCACATCCTACCTATGCAGAAGCGGTAAAAGAAGCAGCACTAGCTGCGACAGCTAACCGTCCTTTACATATTTAATCGACAGCTTCCATAGAAATTATGCTTACAAAAGTATACTGATACTTACCTACATCTTGAACTAAAGGGTTTCGTTCTGTTTTGGATACCTCAATTTCATAACGAAATCCAGGGACGTAGTCAAAGCCATCGATGCCTTCAAAAAAGAGGCTCCATTCCCCATCGGGGATGGCATCTCCTTCTTTGACGAGATAACATTGTTGTTCAATAAAACCTTGACAGGTAACGGTATAGCTTTCGACGAGTAGTCGAGTGGTTAATATAGCTTCAGTTTGTGGTTTTGTACAGTTTTGTAGGAGTATTAATAAGACGAGGGAAAAGAGTTTCATGGGTTGATGATTTTATTCTTCTGATAGAAATTTATCATTAATTGTGCCAAAAGCGGTCCTTGATCTTCTTGCAAGAAGTGTCCCCCATTGACGATTTGATGGTTTTGCTCTTTTGTTCCAGGGATTAATTTTTGAAAAACTTGCTCTCCGCCCTTAGTGATAGGGTCTTGATCGCTAAATAGGGTCAGAAAAGGTTTTTGCCATTGGCATAAAATACCCCAGGCAGCTTTGTTGTTGTCACTTTCTGGATCATTTTCTGTAGTAGGGACTAAAGCTGGAAATATACGCGCACCCGCTTTGTATTCCTCACTGGGGAAAGGAGCATTGTAGGCTGCTAAGATTTCTGGTGTAAGTGTTGTGGTTGTTGCGCGTTGCAAAACGGTTGCAACATCAAACTTTGGACTAGTTGTGGCGAATTTTTGCCAGTCTAAAAAAGCTTGTGGCGGAGTTACCGTTCCAGTAGGGAGCATGGTGTTCCCCGCAACGATAGAAGTAAAGTTATTATGATTTGCACTGACTAAGCGTAAACCAATTAAACCACCCCAATCTTGGATAAAGAGATTAATGTCCTTTAGCCCTAAATGATCCAGCAGGGTTTGCGTCCATTGAATGTGCTTGGCATAGGTATAATCACTTTGCTCACTGGGCTTGTCTGATTTACCAAAGCCAA
>JBELLO010000127.1:1232-4125 GCA_042096495.1 Candidatus Arcticimaribacter sp. | reverse complement strand
AAATCATCTGTCTCAGTTCCAGTACCATGTACCAAAAGATCATAAGCTCTTTTAACGCGATCCCATCGTTGGTCTCTGTCCATAGCAAAATAACGCCCAATTACTGAAGCGATTTTCCCGGTGGTTTGTTGCATGTGTTGCTCTAAAGTCTCGATAAAACCCGCCCCAGATTGTTGATCAACATCGCGACCATCTGAAAAAGCATGGAGGTAAACGTCCTTGATATCTTCTGCTTTAAAAACATCTAAAAAGCCTTTGATATGATTGATGTGTGCGTGAACTCCCCCATCTGACATAAGGCCTAGCATGTGAATGGGTTTGTTGTTTGCCTTTGCATAAGCAATGGCCTCTTTTAAAACAACTTCTTCTTTAAGGGTGTCTTCTTGTAAGGCTAAATTGATTTTTGCTAAGTCTTGATAAACAATGCGTCCTGCTCCTAGATTCATATGTCCCACTTCGCTATTCCCCATTTGGCCTTCTGGAAGGCCTACATGCATCCCATCGGTATAGAGGTCATTATGAGAGAAGTTTTCGTATAAACTATCAATAAAAGGAGTCTTTGCTTGATCTACTGCTGACACTGCTGGATTAGGGGCTTTCCCCCACCCATCGAGAATCATTAACATTGTTTTTTTAGCCATTCAATTTGTTTTGTGCAAAGATAGTAAATGGCAGAAGATTCTTGGCGTTTTCAGCAAATCTAAGCTATCTTTAAGCCAGCTAAATCGTTTGCATTGCTAGAAGGAATTGTTTATCGTTCAACCGGAAGTTGGTATTGGGTAAAAAGTACCCAAGGTCATTTTTATGATTGTCGTATAAAAGGCAAGTTTCGCTTAAAAGGAATCAAACACACTAACCCCATTGCAGTGGGGGATAAGGTTAAATTTAGCTGCTATGAAGAAGGGGATTTGATTAAAGGGACCATTGAAGAAATTCTTCCACGGGACAATTATATCGTGCGTCGATCGGTCAATCTTTCTAAGCAAACTCATATTATTGCTTCAAATATTGATCAAGCTTTATTGCTCATTACCTTAAATAATCCTCCTACTTTTTTTGCTTTTATTGATCGCTTTTTGATCACGGCGCAAGCCTATGAAATTCCGGTAGTATTGGTGTTTAATAAGATGGATACCTATACCGAAGATGAATTAGCCGAGATCGCTTACATGAAAAGTATTTATGAAGACTTAGACTTGCCTTGCTATGAGATTTCTTGTTTTGACGAAGACGATATCAAAGAAATAGCCGCTCTAATGAAAGGGAAGGTTTCCATGCTTTCCGGCCACAGTGGGGTAGGGAAGTCTACCTTGCTCAATGCGCTTTCTCCAAATTTGAATTTGCGTACTGCAGAAATCTCTGCCCAACACCAGCAAGGACAACACACCACCACCTATGCCGAGATGTTTGATTTGACAGAAGAGGTACGCATTATCGATACTCCGGGAATTAAAGGTTTTGGCGTTGTCGACATGACCCCAGAAGAATTAGGGAATTATTTTACCGAGTTTTACGCCATTAAAGATCAATGTAAGTTTAATAATTGCTTGCATGTCGACGAACCTCATTGTGCCGTTAAAGCTGGGGTAGAAGACGAAAGTATTGCTCCCTCTCGTTATGAGAGTTATTTGCAATTATTAGAACAAGACACCCCATATAGAAATTAATTATGCGTGTAGTGATTCAACGGGTAACCCAAGCATCGGTTACGGTAGAAAAAGAAATTGTGGGTCAAATCGAGCAAGGGCTACTGGTCCTATTAGGAATTGAAGCAGCAGACACCACCGAAGACCTCGATTGGTTACTCAACAAAACCTTGAACTTGCGCATCTTTAATGATCACGACGGGGTGATGAATAAATCTCTTTTAGATATAGGTGGAGAACTGCTTGTGATTAGTCAGTTTACTTTAATGGCTGCGACAAAAAAAGGCAACCGCCCTTCCTATATTCGTGCGGCAAAACACGATCATGCTATTCCTTTATATGAGGCTTTTTGTCAAAAAGCCGAAGCGCGTATCGGTAAAGCAGTGGCAAAAGGAGTTTTTGGGGCAGACATGAAAGTGGCCTTACTGAATGATGGTCCAGTTACCATACAAATCGATTCAAAAAATCGAGAATAATTAAAGAATGTTCACCTCGGCTTCTAGGTCGATGTCGAAGTTTTCTTTTACGCTAGTTTGAATTTCTTGTGCTAAAGCCAAAATTTCTTTGCCAGTAGCAGTGCCATAATTGACCAATACTAGGGCTTGTTTTGCATGTACCCCAGCGTCGCCAATTCTTTTTCCCTTAAAGCCTAATTGATCGATTAGCCAACCTGCGGGAACTTTCACCTCCCTATTTTCTTGAGGATAAGCGGGAAGGTCAGGGTAGGTCATTAATAATTGGTCGTATTGTGCTTTTGTGATAACAGGGTTTTTAAAGAAACTTCCGCTATTGCCTAATTCAGCAGGATTGGGAAGTTTGCTTTGGCGAATGCCTATCACCGCATTAGCGATATTTTGAGGGGTAGTTTCTTGATCGCCTAGCGCTTCTTTGATTGCACCATAACTAATGTTGATTTGATGTGCTTTCTTAGTCAATCTAAATCGCACTGAGGTAATCACAAACTGTCCTTTTCCTTCGGTTTTAAAAAAAGAAGAGCGATAGCCAAATTGAGCTTCTTCTTTCGAAAATGTACGTTCGCTTAAATCGTTTCGATCAAGGGCAGTACAACTTTCAAAAACATCTTTCAATTCTACCCCATAAGCCCCGATATTTTGAATGGGAGAGGTGCCCACATTTCCCGGGATTAAGGAGAGATTTTCTAAACCTCCATAGCCTTGTTCTAGGGTCCAACAAACAAAGTCATGCCAGTTTTCGCCCGCCATGGCTTCTACTAAAACAGTGTTATC
>JBELLO010000127.1:0-1132 GCA_042096495.1 Candidatus Arcticimaribacter sp. | reverse complement strand
TAGCCGGGAGTAGAATAAAAGCCTGCAGCGGGTGCAAACATTACCGTTTCATTTTGATAAGAGAAATCTGTTAAGAGCCATTTAGAAAAATCTTCGGCATCATCAACGGGCAGTTCTGCCATGCAGTAAAAAGCCCCGGTAGGATTAGAAACCCTTACCCCATCAATTTGTTCAAATGCTTTGATCAAGGTTTCTTTTCTAGCGGTATATTCTTTGACAACATTTTCTAAATAAGACGCAGGAGCTTTTAAGGCAGCTTCGCTTGCCATTAATGCATAGGTGGCAGGGGATAAGCGCAAATGTGCAAACTTCAATGCAGTCGCTAATAGGTCTTTATTTCGACTCACCATAGCACCTACTCTTGCGCCACACATACTGTAGCGTTTTGAGACAGAGTCAATCATGATCGCGTGTTGTTCTAGTCCTTTTAATTGAAGAACAGAAAAGTGCTTCATGCTTGAATCGTGAATAAACTCTCGGTAAACTTCATCCACAATAAAAAAGAGGTCGTGTTTAAGCGCGAGTTGACCTAGGGCGGTGATTTCTTCTTCGGTATATAAATAGCCGGTGGGATTACTGGGGTTACACAGTAATATGGCACGTGTTTTATCACTTACCTTAGCTTCAATTTCTGCTAGGGCAGGTAATTTGAATTGATCATCAAATAAGGAAACTACAGGAACGACATTTACACTGGCAGCGGCAGCAAAGCCGTTGTAGTTGGCATAGAAAGGCTCTGGAATAATGATTTCATCACCAGCATCACAGATAGAGTTTAAGGTAAAGGCTAGCGCTTCACTTGCTCCAGTGGTCACAATGATTTCTTGCGGTGTAAGGTCAATCTGGTGCTGCTTGTAGTACTCTGTAAGTGCTTTTCTATAGCCTAAAGATCCCTCTGACGAACCATAAGGGAGCAAATCAAGTGGATTGTTTTTGACAACCTCCATGGCTTCTTTTGGCGCACTAATATCTGGTTGCCCGATATTGAGGTGGTGTACATGTATGCCTTTTGCTTTTGCAGCATCAGCAAAATGCACCAATTTGCGAATGGGTGATTCTGGTAAATCTTTTCCTTTTTGTGAGATCAATGGCATGGTTGCGGTAAATCAGCTGCAAATATCTTAAAAAAAAA
>JBELLO010000126.1:0-4143 GCA_042096495.1 Candidatus Arcticimaribacter sp. | reverse complement strand
TTTACTTGAAGTATCTGGGCTAATTCTTCTACTTTCTTTCTTGATAGACAATAAATAATCCCCGACTTGCCCTTGCGTTCTTTAATAAACTTGATGATCTCTATTTCTACTTGGCTCGTTTTTGAACGCACCTCATAGTACAGGTTAGGACGGTTAAACGATGACTTAAAAATTTTAGCATCTGTAATCTGCAGGTTTTTCATGATGTCTTCTTGCACCTTTGGGGTGGCTGTTGCCGTTAAGGCAATCACCGGAAGATCTTGATCAATCTGCTGTAACATATAGCGCAAATTTCGGTAATCGGGTCTAAAGTCGTGTCCCCATTCAGAAATACAATGGGCTTCGTCTACCGCTAAAAAAGAAATTTTTGATTGCTTTAAAAATTGAAGCGTTTCTTCTTTTGCTAATGATTCTGGTGCGACAAACAATAGTTTTGTAACCCCGTTTCGAATATCTTTTTTTACTTGTTCTGTTGCGGTTTTTGTCAAAGAAGAATTTAAAACATGAGCGATTCCCTCTTCTTGAGAAATACCCCGAATGGCGTCGACTTGATTTTTCATCAAAGCGATCAAAGGAGACACCACTATGGCTGTTCCATCTGAAATTAAGGCAGGGAGTTGATAACACAGGGACTTACCTCCGCCTGTAGGCATAATAACAAAGGAGTTTTTATGCGCTAAAACATTTTTGATAACTTCTTCCTGTTGCCCTTTGAAAGAGGAAAAACCAAATATTTTTTTTAATTCTTCTGTTAATTGCATTGAAGACATGAATGCTTTAAATCAAATACTTTAAATTTGTAACCTAAATATAACACTTACAAAAGAATTTCCCTCAAAATAAAAGCGAATTGTTAGATAAAAATAAAATTTTAAAAGATGCTGAAGCAACGCTTTTGATTGAAGCAAAAGCTTTAGAGGGACTCCTTGAGCAGCTTAATGATGACTTCTTTCATGCCGTTGAATTAATTCATCATAACAACGGAAGATTAATTATAACCGGAATTGGCAAAAGCGCCGTTATTGCCATGAAGATCGTTGCTTCGATGAACTCTACTGGAACTCCTGCAGTCTTTATGCATGCTGCAGATGCTATACACGGTGACCTGGGGATCGTTCAACCAGATGACATTGTTTTGTGTCTTTCTAAAAGTGGTACTTCGCCAGAAATAAAAGACTTAGTCCCTCATATAAAACACCGTGGAAATCGTCTAATTAGTATTACAGCAAATAAAGAAGGCTTTCTTGCTAAGGCGTCGGATTATGTTTTACTTACAGATGTCGAAAAAGAAGCCTGCCCTAATAATCTAGCACCCACAGCTTCTACCACTGCACAACTAGCAATGGGAGACGCTTTGACCGTTTGCCTATTAAAGTTGAAGAATTTTAATGCAAATGATTTTGCAAAACATCATCCAGGGGGTGCACTAGGGAAAAAACTCTATCTCACCGTAGGACTAATCGCTGCAGATAATGCTCAACCCAAAGTAGACCTAGCAGCATCGATAGAAGAAGTACTCGATGAAATTACTTCAAAAAGACTGGGAACAACTGTTGTAGTTGATAAAGGAGAAATCATAGGAATTGTCACAGATGGGGATATTAGAAGAATGCTTAAGCAAAAGCAAAATATTCACGATCTTGTTGCTAAAGACATTATGACACCCGCGCCTATAAAATTAAAAGAAGAGGTATTAGCCGTAGAGGCTTTAAATATTTTTGAGCAAAAATCGATTAATCATATTATTGTAATCGATAAGCAAAATCAATACAAAGGTATTGTGCATATTTTAGATTTAATTAAAGAAGGAATTAGCGAATGACCACAGAAAACGAAATGTCCTTCTTAGAACATCTAGAAGCACTGCGATGGCATTTGATTCGCGCTTCACTGGCGGTTGTAATCATTGGTTTTGGTGCTTTTATCGCCAAAGACTTTATTTTTGACACTTTGATTTTTGGACCTAAAAAAGCAGATTTTTTCACCTATGAACTCTTCTGCAATATTTCAAAAATGATGGGGCAAGGCAAGAGTTTTTGTATTGAAGAACTTCCCTTTAGAATTCAAAGTCGTGCGGTTTCTGGACAATTTTCTGCTCACTTATGGACCTCTATAACTGCTGGATTTATTTTGGCTTTCCCTTATATATTAATGGAATTTTGGCGTTTTATTAGCCCAGGTCTTCACGCTCATGAAAAGAGAAATGCAAGAGGTTTTATCGTTATCGCCTCCTTTTTATTCTTTTTAGGCGTCCTTTTTGGGTACTATATTGTAACCCCACTTTCGATCAACTTTTTAGGAAGTTATACCGTGAGTAACGAAGTTTTTAATGACTTTGACTTAGACAGTTATATCAGTTTGCTAAGGGCAGCTGTTTTGTCTTCGGGTTTTATTTTTGAATTACCCATCTTGATGTATTTCTTCACTAAGATTGGTCTAGTTACTCCAGACTTTTTAAGAAATAATAGAAAATTTGCGATTGTAATCGTATTGAGCATTTCTGCTATTATAACCCCCCCAGATATTGCCAGTCAAATTATCGTAACCATTCCTATTCTAATATTATACGAGGTGAGTATTCTTATCTCTAAAATTGTACATAAACGACAACTAAAAGCAAATGAGTAAGCTTGTAGAAGAATTTAATGCCTACCGTTCAAAAATGAACGAAAAATTAATGAATGAAAATTCAAAAATCATCAAAAGAATTTTCAACCTTGATGCAAATACTTATCAGGCAGGAACACTAGATACCCCTACAAAAGAATTGATGGGATTAGTGGCCTCAACTGTATTAAGGTGTGATGACTGTGTGCGTTATCACCTAGAAGAATGCTATAAAAATAAGGTGCCCAAATCTGCTGTGGTAGAGAGTCTTGAAATTGCTACCTTAGTGGGAGGAACCATTGTTATTCCACATTTAAGACGTGCTTTTGAATATTGGGAAGCATTAGAACAAAACCAAGATTAGAATGAAACTAAAAGCGTTATCCATAGAAAAATCCTACCGAGGTAGAAAAGTAGTGAGCGGGATATCACTTGAAGTTAATCAAGGAGAAATCGTAGGACTTCTAGGGCCTAACGGTGCAGGAAAAACGACTTCATTTTACATGATCGTTGGTTTAGTTAAGCCTAACGGCGGAAAAATATATCTCGACGAGACAGAAATCACTACTTTCCCCATGTATCAAAGAGCCCAGAATGGGATAGGATACCTTGCACAAGAAGCTTCTGTTTTTAGAAAACTAAGCGTAGAAGATAACATTTTAAGTGTCCTTCAACTCACCTCACTTTCAAAAGAACAACAACATCAAAAGATGGAAGATCTTTTAGAAGAATTTGGGTTAAATCACATTAGAAAAAACAGAGGGGATTTATTGTCTGGTGGGGAACGCAGACGAACAGAGATCGCTAGAGCATTAGCTACCGACCCAAAGTTTGTTTTATTAGACGAACCTTTTGCAGGGGTAGATCCTGTGGCGGTAGAGGACATTCAACGCATTGTAGCCCATTTAAAGAATAAAAACATTGGCATCTTAATCACAGATCACAATGTACAAGAGACCCTCGCTATTACAGATAAAACCTATTTGATGTTTGAAGGAAAGATTCTTAAAGCAGGCTCTCCAGAAGAATTAGCCAAAGACGAAATGGTTAGAAAAGTCTACCTAGGACAAAACTTTGAATTGCGCAAAAAGAAGATCAAATTTTAAAAATATATTTGATCGAACTCAAAACGACATAGAGTATAATTGTACCGGATATTGCTGCTAGGCCGTATAACAAAAACATCAGTGTTGCCCCAATTAGCAATAACACAGGGAACAAAAAAGAAAGCATTCCCTCATTGGTTTTTAGAGAGAACATTTTCCAGTGTATATTCATCAAAAAGATCGATAAAGCACAACAGATCATCAAACTAATTGGATTCATCAAATAAGCTTTGAATACCAATAGATTAGGGTGTTGAAAAACAAATGGTAAACCCATAATCAAAATAGCATTTGCGGGGGCGGGTATCCCTTTAAAATAGGGCAACTTTTCTTCTAATAAATTAAACCTTGCTAACCTAAACGCTGCCCCTAGTGTAATAGTAAACCCAATCAAAGCAAGAGGAGCAAACGAGAGTACCATCGAAATATC
>JBELLO010000125.1:0-4191 GCA_042096495.1 Candidatus Arcticimaribacter sp. | reverse complement strand
TTATTGAGAACAAAATTTTATTTGCTCCTGGAAAAGCCTCTAATGCAGGTGGGGTGGCCGTTTCTGGCTTAGAAATGGCGCAAAATTCCCTTCGCTACAGCTGGTCAAGAGAAGAAGTTGATAGCCGCTTGCAAACCATCATGAAAGACATTCATCAATCTTGTGTTGATTATGGAACAGAAAACGGCTTTACTAATTATGTTAAAGGGGCAAATATTGCTGGCTTTGTCAAGGTCGCAGATGCTATGCTTGCGCAAGGAGTCGTTTAATTTTAACCTATGCTGGTACAGACAAAAGCAGTTGTTCTTCACAGTATTAAATACAATGATTCTAGCTTAATCGCCCATTGTTATACCCAAACTTTAGGCATACAATCTTTTATGTTAAAGGGGATTCTTTCTGCTAAAAAAGGAAAGATCAGGAAGGCACATTTTCAACCCCTTACGCTGTTACAATTACAGTTTCAGCACAAAAATAAAGGCGGACTAAATTTTATTAAAGAACTCAAGGTTGAGCAGCCTTACAAAAGCATCTATACCTCAATCGAAAAAAACACCATTGCGCTGTTTTTGTCAGAAGTGCTTTACAAAAGTCTGCGCGAAGAAGAAGCCAACTCCCTCTTGTTCGAATACCTCGAAAATGCTTTATTATGGCTAGATTCACACGATAATATCGCTAATTTTCATCTGCTTTTTTTATTGAAGCTAACGCAATTTTTAGGCTTTTACCCTAATGCGCAAGAAGCGCATGGTGACTATTTTAATTTAGAAGACGGCTGCTTTAGCTTGCACAAACCACTTGAACTTCATTTAGAAGGAAATACTGCTACGCTTTTAAAGCAATTATTGGGCATGAATTTTGCTACAGACAATTTGCCAAAATTAAATCAAACAACACGGCGAGAATTACTAAATGCTCTAGTACAATATTTTGAACTTCACTTACATGGGTTTTCTAAACCAAAATCGCTCGAAATACTTCACCAAATCTTCCGCTAAACCGTGGTATTTATTGTTATTTACTATACTATTGAGTACAGTAAAATTATCTGGACAAACCGTTACTATCATTGATGCCTTTTCCCAGCAACCCCTAGAAAATGTGATGATTGTAAATCAAGATAAACAACGGTACACCAGTTCTAACCAAGACGGAAACATAGACCTTACTTATTTTGCTGCCACAGATTCCCTTAATTTTCAATTAATGGGCTATGAATCTGTTACCTTGTCGCTTGAAGAAATCAAAAAAAGTAGAAATATCATTGCTTTATTTCTAGACGAAAAACAACTCTCTGAAATTGTTCTCTCTGTTGCACGAACAGCAGAACAGTCAAAGAAAATTGCAGAAAAAGTCTCTGTAGTAAATCAAAAATCAATCGCAGCTCAATCCCCTGCTACAGGAGCAGATTTACTCTTGCTTGCCCCCAGTGTTCGCGTACAAAAATCACAAGGTGGAGGCGGGAGTCCGGTCTTAAGAGGCTTTGAAGCAAACCGGGTTTTATTAGTCGTTGACGGGGTTCGATTAAACAATGCCATTTATCGGTCTGGGCACTTACAAAATGCGATTACGGTCGATCCTAACAGCATTGAACGAGTAGAAGTTATTTATGGTTCTTCTTCTGTAGGCTATGGTTCAGACGCACTAGGTGGCGTGGTACATTACTACACAAAAACACCTAAAATCAACAACAGTAAAGCCATGTCAAGTGGGTTTTCTTCTACCTACAACAGTGCTCAAAATGCTTTTATCAATCATTTTGAAACAGAGGCAAGCTTTAAAAAATGGGCTAGTTACACGAGTTTAACTTACGCGAGCTTTGGGGATTTAAGGATGGGGAAAAATAGGTCTCACGGATTTGACGACTGGGGCTTAGTACCGAACTATTCTAGCAATAGTGAAAACACCTATTTTGCTCAACCTACTGTAAATGCAGACCCAAACCTGCAAAAAAATGTAGGTTATACGCAATTTGATCTCTTAGAAAAAGTGGTGATTAACCTACCTAAAGCTTCCCAATTACTGCTCAATTTCCAATTGTCAAATTCTTCTAACATCCCGCGATTTGATAAATTAAATGAATTAAGCAATGGTAGCCTTCGTTTTGCAGAGTGGTTTTATGGACCACAAAAAAGAGTTCTTTTCTCTCCGCAATTAAAACTGTACCCTAAAAAGAAATTCTTGTATAAAGGGACCATCACGACCGCTTATCAAGCCCTTGAAGAATCTAGAATTCAACGAAAATTCAACAGCTTAACCCGCGAATCACAAAAAGAAAATGTGTCTGTATTAAGTGTTAATGGAGATTTTGAATTAGCTAAAAAAGAACAAAGCAGTATCGCTTATGGGTTTGAATTAGTTCACAATAGAATTAAATCAACTGCCCAGGCAAAAGACCTTAATATAGCGGGTAACCTTATTCGTTCATTTGATAATTTTAGACCTATCCCCACGCGATATCCCAGCGATGGTAGCCATTACAATACTGCCGCGATTTATGGGAATTTTCGCTATGATTTATCTAATAAAACGACCCTTGCATTTGGGGGAAGGTTTACATCAACACACTTAAAAGCTAACTGGAAAGAAACAGCATTAATTGACGCTAGCCTTAATCTAGTAGACGTCAAAAACAACGCATTAACCGGAAGCTTTTCTGTCTCTTATCGTCCTAAAACAGACTGGAGACTCAATCTTTTATTATCCAGCGGATTTCGTTCTCCTAATGTAGATGACTTAGGAAAAATCAGAGAAAATAAAGGCATGTTACTGGTCCCTAACCCTAACTTAAACCCAGAATATGTCTACAATATCGATGGTGGGATCGCTTATCTTCCGCTAGATAAAAAGGTCTATTTTAATTTGCGTTTTTACCATACTTCTCTACAAGATTACATCGGTAGGATGCTCTATGAAGTTGAATCAGATCTTACTACTCTTGCGCCTGGAACAGTCGAGTTTAGTAATGATATTGTCACCACTCAAGCCAATACTAATATTGGGAATGGGCGTATCTATGGTGCTTCTTTTGAAGGCGGGATAAAACTAGGGGCAACCCTAGACCTCTCCACAAACCTAACCTATACCCATGCGGCAAGAAATGAAATGATCGGGGCTTTACCTTCTATCCTTCCCTTTTATGGAGGAGCAGTATTGCAATACAAAAAAGACGCCTTAAACCTCAACCTTAACTATAGCTTTAATAGTCGCAAAAATCCCGAAGATTACAGCTCTGGAGGAGAAGATGGTTTAGAAGAAACACCTATTATTTCAACCACAAATAATCAAACTGTTTTTGCAGGTACCCCAAAATGGTCAATTCTTTCCTTTAGAGGGAACTATCAAGTCAACAAAACAGTACTTTTAAATGCAGGGGTTGAAAATATCTTTGATCAACATTACCGCACTTTTGCTTCGGGGATATCTGCTCCAGGACGAAGCCTTATTTTAGGAACACGGGTAAACTTTTAATGGGTTTTTGCCACTAGGGCAGCCTTGACTTGGGGCCACTCACTTTTTATAATACTTAGCACCACACTGTTTCTTCTCCCATTTTCAGCAGTACAATTATTTCGCAAGGTCCCTTCAAGGGTACATCCTATTCCTTGCATTGCAGCGATGCTTTTGGCATTTTTGGCGTCAGCCCTAAATTCTACTCGCTCCATTTTTAAAGCCTCAAATGCATGGGTCAGTAATAATAACTTACAATGGCGATTTAAACCCGTACGTTGAAATTCTTTTCCATACCAAGTATAACCTATACTTAAGGTTTTATGATGAAAATCCATTCCATAAAAACGAGTGGAACCTGCTATTTTTTGGTTTTTTTTATCAAAAACCAAAAAAGGATAGCCTGTTTCTTCTTCCTTTAATCCAAGGGCAGCTTGAAGATAGTTTTCCAGTTTTTCTTCTCCTGCTGCAGAAGTCAAAGAATAGGTCCATAAATCGGGTTCTTTTAAAGAAAATGGGAGCAAAAAAGCATGGTCTGTGATCGACAAAGGGCGCAATTGAACTCGCTCATTTTCAAGAATTAAGTCGTTTTTAAAGTTAAATACCATGACGAAAGCAGGATGTTGCGGTTTGGTTAAAGTGTAAATGTATAAAATTCCTTAATTTCGCAGCTTTAGAACAACACCCTATGGGCTTTAAAGAACATAAGCAACTTAATTTAGCGGCAACCGCTCAAGAGAT
>JBELLO010000124.1:0-4192 GCA_042096495.1 Candidatus Arcticimaribacter sp. | reverse complement strand
TCTAGCGCAAATCGCTTTTGAAAAAGCGGGGATTATCAAAGATAAAACCCCGGTGGTGATTGGCGAAACTATAGCAGCAACCCTTCCGGTTTTTAAGGCGCAAGCGAAGGAAATGAATGCTCCTATACATTTCGCTGAAGAAACCCTAGTCCCAGAGATTCCACTGGACCTTTTGGGGAGCTATCAAAAGAAAAATAAGCGCACTGCTTACAAGGCACTACAAGTGCTATTAGAAGTAGAAGAATTACCTCAAAAGGCGTTAGAAGGCTTTGCCAAAGTAACACAAAACACCGGCCTGAGAGGAAGATGGGAAATCCTCGAACAACAACCAGAGATCATCGCAGACGTTACCCATAATGCCGAAGGATTTAAAGCCGTTGTTCAACAGCTAAAGAAGAGAAAATCTGATGGTGAATTACACCTCGTTTTAGGTTTTGTAAAAGGAAAACAGATGGACACCATCTTTTCAATGCTTCCTAAAAATGCACAATATTATTTCTGTGCTCCCTCGATAGCGCGTGCATTAGCAGTGAGTGAAGTGATTAAAATCGCTGAAAATCACAAGCTTAATGCCTTGTCCTTTTCTTCCCCACAACAAGCGCTAGCGGCGGCAAAACAAGCAGCAAAAAAAGAGGATTTAATTTATGTAGGAGGAAGTACATTTGTTGTTGCAGAAATTCTTAGTTGAAGGCTTTGTATTCAAAAAAAGTACATTATATTTGCACCCGCAAGGGCGCTTAGCTCAGTTGGTTCAGAGCACCTCGTTTACACCGAGGGGGTCGGGGGTTCGAATCCCTCAGCGCCCACCACAAAAAAACCTCACTTTTTAGTGAGGTTTTTTTTATTGAAGTCTGTTGTATAAGATTCCATCTCATTTTAAAGTTCATTCACAATACAGCTAATCTTGCGGTAAAGTAAAGAGGTCCTCTACTCTACATTTCAGTGTTTTTGCGATTTTCAAGGCTAAAACTGTCGAGGGTATATAAATTCCGTTTTCAATCGCATTGATGCTTTTTCTTGAAACTTCTGCGTGGTGAGATAATTCTTGCTGGGTAAGACCAGAAGATTTTCTGCGTTCTTCAAGATTATTTAAGAGCTTCTTATGATGCTTTCCCAAGACTATTTTTTTTCATATTTCTCTACTGCATCTGTCAACTCTTTACCTGTATTAGGATAAAGGTAGCCTGCAATTAAAGTCCCTAAACCTATTGTACCGACTAAGAGTCCAACTCCCTCTAGAATAAAGCCAAGGGCGACATAGCCCAGGAGGTAAAGTCCTATACCGACAAACATTGTAATTACTCCATTTCTGCGGTAATCAATGGGGGCTTTTTTTCGTTCTTCAAAAATTTTCAATAATTCTTCTAGCTTTTCAGGGTCATCTAGGTGCTTAGAGATTTCTAGTACAGTTTCTCTCTTGCCTTTTCCTTCAAAATAGAGCCATACAAAGACAGCAATCGGAATAATAAGGCCTGTTAACATGCCTAAGATTGGGATAATAAGTTGTTGTTCCATCGTTTAATTCATTTAATGTAACGCAAACTTACCATAATTTCCTTAAATGTAACCTAAAAGTTACATTTATTTTAAAAAAGCACAATTGGGGGATAGAAAGCCTTTTTTTATTCCCTTTATTTTTTTCTATCTTGAAGCATCGACCAATTGTTTTTAACCATTCAACCTATTAATCATGAAGGATAACGAGAAAAATGCGCGGAACTACTGGCGGGAAAACCTCAGGTTTTTACTGCTATTATTGTCCATTTGGTTTTTAGTATCCTATGGAGCAGGGATTTTATTTCGAGAGCTATTAGATCAAATTCAAATCGCCGGTTTCCCCTTAGGGTTTTGGTTTGCACAACAAGGGTCTATTTATGTCTTTGTCCTCTTGATCTTTGTCTATGTTTATTGGATGAATCAACTCGACAAGAAATACGGTTATGATGAGGGAGAATAATCAATCACTATAGTTTATGACAGTACAAACATGGACCTATCTTTTGGTGGGGATAACTTTCGCACTTTATATAGGAATAGCCATATGGTCTCGCGCCGGCTCGACCAAAGAGTTTTATGTTGCGGGTGGAGGAGTATCTCCACTAGCAAATGGGATGGCAACTGCCGCCGACTGGATGTCTGCAGCTTCGTTTATCTCCATGGCGGGCTTGATCTCTTTTATGGGATTTGACGGCTCTGTATATCTAATGGGATGGACAGGAGGCTATGTCCTTTTGGCGCTTTTATTAGCGCCATATCTTAGAAAATTTGGGAAGTTTACTGTTCCTGATTTTATCGGGGAGCGTTACTATTCTAAGACGGCAAGAATCGTCGCTGTGTTTTGCGTATTGTTAGTCTCTTTTACCTATGTCGCTGGACAAATGAGGGGAGTAGGCGTGGTTTTTTCACGTTTCCTTGAAGTAGATATCAATACTGGTGTAATTATCGGGATGATCATTGTTTTGTTTTATGCTGTTTTAGGCGGGATGAAGGGGATTACTTATACGCAAGTTGCCCAATATTGTGTCTTGATTTTTGCCTTTATGGTACCCGCTATTTTTATTTCGATTCAAATGACCGGGAACCCAATCCCGCAGTTGGGAATGGGATCAAAGGGGACAGACGGGTTGTACTTACTTGAAAAATTAAATGGCTTGTCTACTCAGTTAGGTTTTGCGGAATATACCAAAGGCACAAAATCTACCTTAGACGTTATTGCGATCACTGCTGCATTGATGGTGGGCACGGCAGGACTGCCACATGTTATTGTTCGTTTTTTTACTGTAAAGCGGGTGCGTGATGCAAGAAAATCTGCTGGCTTAGCTTTATTGTTAATTGCCATTTTATACACTACTGCTCCTGCGGTAGCGGTTTTTGCTAGAACAAATCTAATCAATACGGTAAGTAACCAGCCTTACGCAAATATGCCAGCATGGTTTTCGAATTGGGAGAAAACAGGTTTATTAAAGTTTGAGGATAAAAATGGAGATGGTTTGATTCAATATGTTGCGCCTCCAGAAATAAATGAATTGACCGTTGATCGCGATATTATGGTTTTGGCCAATCCTGAGATAGCAAATTTGCCGGCATGGGTAATCGCCCTTGTCGCTGCAGGAAGTTTAGCAGCTGCACTATCGACTGCTGCAGGTTTACTACTGGTAATTTCTGCTTCTGTATCACACGATTTGATCAAAAATATTTTCAATCCAACAATCACCGAAAAGCAAGAGTTAATCGCTGCACGTCTTTCTGCCGTGGGAGCGGTAATTATTGCGGGCTATTTTGGGATCAATCCTCCAGGCTTTGTCGCTGCGGTTGTGGCTTTGGCCTTTGGCCTAGCAGCAGCGTCTATCTTTCCTGCGATCATCATGGGGATTTTTTATAAAAAGATGAATAAAGAAGGGGCGATTACTGGAATGATTGTCGGGATTTCTTTGATGCTGTTTTATATGCTTAAGTTTAAGTTTGGCGTTTTTGACGGGGGCAAGGCAGCTGTTACTGGACTTAAAGCGCAATGGTGGTTTGGGATTTCACCAGAGGGTTTTGGGAGTGTAGCCATGCTCGTCAACTTTGTGGTGGCTTTGATCGTTAATAGCTTTACTGCTCCAGTGCCAGAAGAGGTGCAGGAAATCGTAGAAAACATTCGTATCCCTAGTGGAGCAGGAACTGCCTCTCACTAATTCAATGCTGCTATTTTCACAAAATTTAGAGCAAAAAAAAGGCGCGTAAAACGCGCCTGTATTGGGATGGAAAGAAGCCTATAAAGCTTCGATCATTTTACTGATTTTAGTTTTTTCTTCTTCCGCTAGTTCTGCATCGACTAAGATACGACCACTGTACTCATCAGTAATGATTTTTTGACGAGAGGCGATTTCCATTTGCACTTGAGGTGGAATGGTGAAGAAAGATCCTCCAGAGGCACCACGTTCTACTGCTACAACGGCTAATCCATTTTTTACATTTGAACGAATTCTTTTGTAGGCTTTGATTAAACGCTCTTCAATTTTAGCTTCGAATTTTCCAGATTGTTCCATTAAAAGAGTTTCTTCTTTTTCAGTCTCTTTCATGATCTCATCTAGCTCATTCTTTTTTGCATCAAGGTGCTTTTGCTTATCTGCGATCTGTGCATTAAGCGTCTCGATGGTTTCTTTTTTGAGTTCTGTTTTAGCTTTAAGTTCTTTGATCTTCTTTTCAG
>JBELLO010000123.1:0-4198 GCA_042096495.1 Candidatus Arcticimaribacter sp. | reverse complement strand
AAACAAGACTAAACTAATGCTTACAACCACCGAAAAGTAGGAGGAAATCAAACGTCTTTTTTGGTAATTGTCTCTAGAATTCATCAAATCTGTGGATGGGTTTGAAGGTAAAATTACAAAACAAGGATCAAATTTTATTCTAGGCTAGGATAAACTTTTTCCTTTCCTGCATTAACGCTACTTTTGTGGGGTAAATAAATTAAATTATTGTGGGGTACAACTTCCTAGAAATCGAAAAAAAGTGGCAAGCGTATTGGGCGGATAAAAAGACTTTTCAAGCTCAAAATAATTCTGATAAACCTAAGTATTATGTGTTAGATATGTTTCCTTACCCCTCTGGGGCAGGATTGCATGTAGGGCATCCACTAGGGTATATCGCCAGTGATATCTATGCGCGATACAAGCGACATAAAGGATTTAATGTATTGCATCCACAGGGCTATGATTCCTTTGGCTTGCCTGCAGAACAGTATGCGATTCAAACAGGGCAGCACCCAGAATTAACCACAAAAACCAACATTAATCGCTATAGAGAACAATTAGATCGCATCGGGTTTTCGTTTGATTGGAGTAGGGAAGTGAGAACGTCTAACCCCGATTTTTATCGCTGGACACAATGGATTTTCTTGCGATTGTTTGATTCTTATTACGATAAAAAAGAGGATAAGGCAAAGCCAATTTCAGCTTTAATTGCGGTTTTTGAAAAAGAGGGAAATGCTTTAGTGCAGGTAGAATGTGCAGCAGCTTCGCCAAAGTTTACAGCAGAACAATGGAACGCTTTTTCTGAAGAAGAAAAACAAGCCATTCTCTTAGATTATCGCTTGACTTATATTTCTGAAACAGAGGTGAATTGGTGTGCAGAATTAGGCACTGTTTTAGCCAATGATGAAATCATTAACGGAGTTTCAGAAAGAGGTGGTTTTCCAGTAACAAAAAAGAAAATGAAACAGTGGAGTATGCGCATCGGTGCTTATGCAGAGCGTTTGCTTCAAGGTTTAGATACAATTGATTGGCCAGATTCTTTAAAAGAGATGCAGCGCAACTGGATCGGCAAGTCTGTCGGGGCAAAGGTGCGTTTTCAAGTAGAAAACCACGACGCGCAATTAGAGGTTTTTACCACTAGACCTGATACGTTATACGGGGTAACTTTTATGACCCTTGCACCAGAATTAGAATTGGTTAAAACCATCACCACTGCTGATCAAAAAGAAGCGGTTGAGGCTTATATCGAAAAATCTGCACAGCGTTCTGAACGCGATCGCATGGCAGATGTTAAAACCATTAGTGGGGTGTTTACTGGGGCCTATGCATTGCATCCACTTACCCAAGAACGAGTTCCAATCTGGATAGGAGATTATGTTTTAGCAGGCTATGGAACAGGAGCGGTTATGGCGGTCCCTTGTGGGGACCAAAGGGATTATGATTTTGCGAAGCATTTTGAGATTCCCATTAAGAATATTTTTGCCGATACTGATATTTCTGAAACCGCCTATGCCGATAAAAGTGGAGGCGTGAAATTGCAAGACTCTGACTTTTTAAACGGTCTGGAATACAAAGCCGCAATGAAGGCTGTCATCGCTCATCTAGAGGCAACAGGAAATGGAGAAGGAACCATAAATTATCGTTTGCGCGATGCGATATTTAGTCGTCAACGTTATTGGGGAGAGCCTATTCCGATGTATTATAAAAATGGCTTACCAGTACCTTTGTCACAGGATCATTTACCCCTAGTTCTTCCTAAGGTAGAAAATTATTTACCTACCGCAGATGGCGCTCCGCCATTAGGGAATGCGACTCACTGGGCATGGGATACAAACAGTAAAAAGGTGGTGGCAAACGATCTTATCGATAACAAAACCATCTTTGCTTTAGAAATGAACACCATGCCAGGATGGGCGGGAAGTTCATGGTATTTTTATCGCTATATGGACGCGCAAAATGATACCGCTTTTGTATCAAAAGAAGCGGCGAATTATTGGCAAGACGTCGACCTTTACCTGGGGGGAAGTGAACACGCAACGGGGCATTTATTATACTCTCGTTTTTGGCAAAAATTCTTATTTGATCTGGGTCACCTGCCCGTAGATGAATATGCGAAAAAGTTGATTAATCAAGGAATGATTCTAGGTTCTTCTGCTTTTATGTACAGAAAGAAAGGAACACAAGAGTACCTTTCTAAAGGTTTAATTGAAGGTCATGAAGTCGAACCGATTCGAGTAGATATTGCTTTAGTTAATCTATCAGATGAGTTGGATTGCGAAGCGGTAAAGCAATGGCAGCCACAGTTTGCAGAGGCTACTTTTGTGTTAGAAGAGGGTGTGTATAAAGTAGGTCGCGAAGTAGAAAAGATGTCAAAATCGAAATATAATGTGGTCAATCCAGATCAAATTTGTGAGGATTATGGCGCAGATACTTTACGTATGTACGAAATGTTTTTAGGTCCTATAGAACAGGCTAAACCATGGAATACAGCAGGAATTTCTGGGGTGCATTCTTTTTTGAAAAAGACTTGGCGTTTGTTTCACAATGACGAAACTTTTTATGTGAGTGATGATGCCCCTTCTGCAGAGTCATTAAAGAGTTTACACCAAACGATTAAAAAAGTTACCGAAGACATCGAGCATTTTTCTTTCAACACTTGTATTAGTGCATTTATGATTTGTGTCAATGAACTCACTGCACAAAAATGTAACCAAAGGGCAGTCTTAGAACCTTTGGCGATTTTATTATCGCCATTTGCATCACATATTACCGAAGAGTTATGGGCGCTTCTAGGACATAAAGAGTCTATTTCACAAGTAGCATACCCTGTTTTTGAAGAAAAGTATTTAGTAGAAAGCACGAAGAACTATCCGGTTTCTTTTAATGGAAAAATGCGCTTTACACGTGAGCTATCTTTGGACTTAAGTCCAAAAGAGATTGAGCAAATCATCCTTGAAGATGAGCAAACTCAAAAACAATTACAAGGGAGAACACCTAAAAAAGTAATCGTTGTACCAGGAAAAATCATCAATATTGTAGGATAATGTATGTAGAGTTGATAGGCTATCTGGCTGCCATTTTGACAACTGCGGCATTTGTTCCGCAGGCCTATAAAATATGGAAGACAAAATCGGCAGACGGGGTCTCTCTAAGCATGTATTTAATTATGTTTACCGGGGTTTCCTTATGGGGGATTTATGGTGTTTTTATCGAAAGTAAGCCAATGATTTTGGCTAATTTTATCACGGCATCACTTTTGATCATGATTATATACTTTAAAATAAAGCACAAATAAAATTTTAAATTATGATGGGATATTATCTAGTTCTAGCTGTTTTTGGTATTGTAAGCTCTATCGTGAGCAGTACCCTAAAACGGAAATTTAAAAAATATTCAAAGGTAGCATTACGCAATGGTCTTTCTGGAAAAGAGATTGCCGAACAAATGCTGTCTGATCACGGGATACGCGATGTAAAAGTCGTTTCAACGCCAGGGATGTTAACCGATCATTATAACCCAAAAACAAAGACTGTAAACTTAAGCGAGGGGGTGTATTCTCAGCGCAATGCATCTGCTGCTGCAGTTGCCGCACATGAATGTGGTCATGCTGTACAGCACAATATTGGATACGAGTGGTTGCAAATGCGCTCTACTTTAGTGCCCATGGTGAGTGTGGCATCAAACTTTTCTATGTGGATGATTTTTGGGGGACTTTTTATGGCTCAGGGAACAGTCTTTGGCCAAACGATCGCCATGGTTGGGGTTGTCCTATTTGGGATGGGAACCTTATTTAGCTTTATTACCCTGCCAGTAGAATACGATGCTAGTAATCGTGCGATTGCATGGCTCAAGCGAAAAAACATGGTTAGTCAGCAAGAATTAGCCGGTGCGGAAGATGCCTTAAAATGGGCGGCAAGAACTTATGTCGTCGCTGCTTTAGGTTCCTTAGCAACCCTATTGTATTTTGTGTTGCGTGTAATGGGAAATAGCCGCGATTAGACTTTGATTTGTCGAGCGATTTGTTGGTCTAGAGAGATAAATGTTTCGGTTCTAGAAATGCCTTCAATTTTCTGAATTTGGTTGTTTAAGAGGTTCATTAAGTGCTCGTTGTCTTTGCATAAGATTTTGACAAGAACGCTCCAGTCACCCGTAGTGTAATGGCATTCTAACACTTCGTTGATTTTTTTTAATTGCGCTACCGCGGAAGGATTACTCA
>JBELLO010000122.1:3216-4306 GCA_042096495.1 Candidatus Arcticimaribacter sp. | reverse complement strand
AAATGGAAATGACACTTGAAATCGAATTAGGTATTACAGGTGGAGAAGAAGATGGTGTTGACAATTCTGATGTAGATGTATCAAAGCTTTATACACAACCAGAAGAGGTCGCTTATGCTTATGAAGAACTAATGAAAGTTAGTGACCAGTTTACCGTTGCAGCAGCATTTGGTAACGTACACGGAGTATATAAGCCGGGTAATGTAAAACTCACCCCAAAAATCTTAAAGAATTCTCAAGAATATATTTCGGACAAATACAATGTGGGAGAAAATACTGTAGACTTCGTTTTCCATGGTGGTTCTGGATCAACTGTTGAAGAAATTCGTGAAGCAATTGGTTACGGAGTGATTAAAATGAATATTGATACCGACCTTCAATTTGCTTTTACAGAAGGGATTCGCGATTATATGAATGACAAAGTAGACTACCTAAGCACTCAGATCGGAAACCCAGACGGGGCAGATCAACCCAATAAAAAACACTACGATCCACGTAAATGGTTACGACTAGGAGAACAAACTTTCAAACAAAGGTTGATTAAAGCGTTTGAAGATTTAAACAATATAAATACCTTAGCTTAAGGTAAACATTGTTTTATGAGTTGGTTTAAACGTAGCGAGAAGGGAATTCAAACCCGAACAGAAGAGAAAAAAGACATCCCGAAGGGACTGTGGTACAAGACTCCTACAGGTAAAATTGTAGAAACACAAGAACTTGCAGAAAACTTTTATGTAAGTCCAGAAGACGAATATCACGTTAGAATAGGGAGTAAAGAATATTTCGAAATCTTATTTGATGAGAATCATTTTAAAGAACTAGATACTAAAGTTAGTTCTAAAGATTTTTTAAAATTCACTGATTCTAAAAAATACAGTGATCGATTAAAAGACGTAACTAAAAAAACAGGACTTAAAGACGCTATTCGAACAGCAGTTGGGAAATCCAAAGGAAAAGAATTAGTCATCACCTGCATGGACTTTGGCTTTATTGGAGGTTCTATGGGCTCTGTAGTAGGAGAGAAAATTGCCCGTGCAGCAGATTATGCTATTGACAACAACTTACCCCTTGTGATTATTTCAAAATCTGG
>JBELLO010000122.1:0-3116 GCA_042096495.1 Candidatus Arcticimaribacter sp. | reverse complement strand
AAAAACTTAAAAGACAAGATCAATCTCTATATTGATCTTATTCTAAATCAACCCATAAGAAATTAATTCTAGGAGCTTAGTCTTCCATAAATTGGTGTATATTTGCACCGCTTTAATTAGCAACTACATAACAATCATTGAAATAATATTAGCATGTATTTAACAAAAGAAACAAAAGAAAAAATTTTCGCAGATCACGGAACTTCAAAAACCGACACTGGTTCTGCCGAAGGTCAAATTGCTTTATTCTCGCACCGCATCAACCACTTGTCTGAGCACTTAAAAAGTAACCGTAAGGATTACAACACAGAGCGTTCACTAGTGAAATTGGTAGGAAAGCGCAGAAGCTTACTAGATTACCTTAAAGCAAAAGATATCGAGCGTTACCGTGCGATCGTGAAAAAACTAGGTTTACGTAAATAAACCACTATTTCTTTTTATCGGAGTATTGAAAAAAGCTGAATCAAAGTTTTTCATTGGCTGACCTACAGACACAACACAACAACACTTAGGTTTAATTAAAATGAAGAAAAAATGATTCCAAAAGTCTTTAAAGAGGTTATTGACCTCGGCGATGGAAGAGAGATCTCTATTGAAACGGGCAAGCTAGCAAAGCAAGCCCACGGTTCAGTTGTCGTGCAAATGGGAAAAACCATGTTGCTCTGTACAGTTGTATCAAACTACAAACAATCTGATGTAGATTTTTTACCCCTAACGGTAGACTATCGCGAAAAATTCGCTGCAGCAGGTCGCTATCCTGGTGGATTCTTTAAAAGAGAAGCACGCCCTAGTGATGGTGAAGTTTTAACAATGCGTTTAGTGGACCGTGTATTGCGTCCCCTATTCCCAAAAGATTATCACGCAGAAACACAAGTGATGATCCAGTTAATGTCACATGACGAAGAAGTTATGCCAGATGCATTAGCAGGACTTGCCGCTTCTGCTGCGATCCAATTAAGCGATTTCCCTTTCGAATGTGCCATCTCTGAAGCACGTGTTGCTCGTATCGATGGTGAATTTGTCATTAACCCTAGCCGTGAGCAGTTAGCACAATCAGACATCGATATGATGATCGGTGCATCTGCAGACTCTGTCATGATGGTAGAAGGTGAAATGGACGAAATCTCTGAAGAAGAAATGGCAGACGCCATTAAATTTGCTCACGAAGCGATCAAAGTTCAAATTGCTGCACAGTTGCGTTTAGCAGAAGCCTTCGGCAAAAAAGAAGTGCGCGAATACGAAACAGCCGAAGCAAATGAGGAGCTCGAAAAGCGCATTCACGACATGGCCTATGACAAATGTTATGCTATCGCAAAACAAGGAACGTCAAAAGCAGAACGTGGAAATGCATTTGCTGAAGTAAAAGAAGAAGTAAAAGCTTCTTTCACTGAAGAAGAAATGGAAGAGTTTGGTCACCTTGTTGGCGGCTACTACAGAAAAGCAGAAAAAGAAGCTGTTCGCGAATTAACCCTTAGTGAAGGTGTTCGCCTTGACGGTCGTAAGACAGATGAGATCAGACCTATTTGGTGTGAAGTAGATTATTTACCTTCTACCCATGGATCTTCCATCTTTACCCGTGGTGAAACACAAGCTTTAGCAACGGTAACACTAGGAACATCTAGAGACGCTAACAAAATTGATATGCCTTCTTATGAAGGAGAAGAAAACTTCTATTTACACTACAACTTCCCTCCTTTCTGTACGGGTGAAGCACGTCCTTTAAGAGGAACTTCTAGACGTGAAGTAGGTCACGGAAACTTAGCACAACGCGGTTTAAAAGGTATGATCCCAGAAGATTGTCCTTATACGGTTCGTTTAGTTTCAGAAGTATTAGAATCTAATGGTTCGTCTTCTATGGCAACTGTATGTGCTGGAACAATGGCATTAATGGATGCTGGGGTACAAATCACACGACCTGTATCTGGTATCGCCATGGGATTAATTTCTGATGGAGATCGTTACGCAGTATTGTCTGATATTCTAGGAGATGAAGATCACTTAGGCGACATGGACTTTAAAGTAACCGGTACTTCAGAAGGAATTACTGCTTGTCAAATGGACATCAAAATCAAGGGATTATCTTATGAGATTCTTGTAAAAGCTTTACAACAAGCAAGAGCAGGACGTTTACATATCCTTGACAAAATCACTGAAACGATTGCTACACCAGCAGAAGACGTGAAGCCTCACTCTCCAAAAATGATCACACGTGTCATTGCAAATGAGTTTATCGGTGCATTGATTGGACCTGGTGGAAAAGTGATTCAAGAACTTCAAAAAGAATCTGGATGTACCATTGTAATCAATGAAGATCCAGTGACAGAAGAAGGTATTGTAGAGATCCTAGGAACTTCTCCAGAGGGAATTGCTATGGTTGAAGCTAAAATTGATTCAATCACCTTTAAGCCTGTTGTAGGAAATAGCTATGAAGTTAAAGTAATTAAAATGCTTGACTTTGGGGCGGTAGTAGAATACACAGAAGCACCTGGAAACGAAGTTTTACTTCACGTTAGTGAATTAGCATGGGAACGTACAGAAAACGTTTCTGACGTAGTCAATATGGGAGATATCCTTGAAGTAAAATACTTTGGTATTGATTCAAGAACCCGTAAAGAGAAAGTATCGCGCAAAGCTTTACTTCCTCGACCAGAAAGAAAAGAACGTCCAAATAAGGACTAAATTCTTGATGAATAAAAAAAACCACTCTTTTGAGTGGTTTTTTTTTGCGCTTGATGTAACAATTTTGACTTTTGAACGTATAAAGAAGTATAATAATCATATTCAATGAGACAACTTAAAATTACCAAGCAGGTAACCAATAGAGAAACCGCCTCTTTAGACAAGTATTTACAAGAAATAGGAAAGGTTGATTTGATCAACGCCGAACAAGAAGTTGAATTAGCACAACGCATTAAAGCTGGCGATCAAATTGCCCTTGAAAAGTTGACAAAAGCTAACTTGCGATTTGTGGTTTCTGTAGCAAAACAATACCAAAATCAAGGATTAACCTTACCTGATTTAATCAACGAAGGAAATCTAGGATTAATCAAAGCGGCTAAGCGTTTTGACGAAACACGTGGTTTTAAGTTTATCTCTTATGCAGTATGGTGGATTCG
>JBELLO010000121.1:0-4354 GCA_042096495.1 Candidatus Arcticimaribacter sp. | reverse complement strand
CTGCGTATTCGCGATCTGCTTTCCAGAAAGCAAAATTGTCTTGAGCCTGCGCTCCAATGCTTAACATAAAGGTCAAGCTGATAATCATTATTTTTTTCATGATGTTGGTTTTGTTTAAGTTAATTTAAAAAAACCCATGTAAATTAACGATTAACAATGCGTTAATTTTTGGCGTGAGAAAGAGAGTTTTTAAATATTATCTCCGTTCTATCTTTAAGTGCTAAAATTTAAAAGAAGATACAGTTTGTCAGGTTGTTTCATTAGTTTGTAGGAGATCCTTAAAAGCTTTATGAACCGATATTATGAAATCGCCTTATCAATTCTAGCCAGAAGTATATTCTTCGGTGAGAGTCCATTTATATGATATCAAAAAAAGAAATATGGTTTTGGCACAGTTGCTTTGCGAGCCTTCATTTATGGAACTCATTGGTCGCTAAACGCTTCTTTTTTTATACGGCAAACAATCCGTCAATGTTTTATTCTGGCGCGTTTCTAAACAATAAATCAGAACTTTTAGGCAAGCTGAATCCCAGTATTGTGCCAAAAGGGTTTTCTCATATTGGGCGCGTCGAGAAATTGCCAAAAGAAATGGATTTTCCGGTTATCGCTAAACCCGAAATGGGAGTTACAGGTCTTGCAATAAAGAAGTGTAATAATCTCTTGGAGCTTAACGCTTACATGTCAATAGCATGTAACGAGTCAATTCGAATCGAATCCTATATAGACCGTGCAATGGAGTTCGGTGTTATGTTTTATTACTATCCTGTAACGGGTAAATCAGAAGTGTCAATTATAGAAAAACGCTACCCAAGAGTCATTGGCGATGGGCAGAGTACTTTAGAGAAACTCATTGACAATACCGCGTTGAAAAATCAATTTATACGACGTGATGAGATTAAAAGGAGCTTTGACCGCAGCTTAGATAAAGTTCTCGAGAAAGGTGAGGTTGTTGTTTTAGATTATGTGGGAAACGCAAGCAACGGAAGCTCTTTTCATAGAATCAATATGCCCACGGATAACAGCAAAATTAAAAGGTTCCTTGTTGAGCAATTATATGCGCAAGCATCGATTTGTTTTACACGATTGGATATTAAAGCGAATAGTCTCAACGATCTGTTGAACTGTGATTTTATAATAATCGAACATAATGGGGTAAAATCAGAGCCACTTAATATTTTTATAAAAGATGCGACACTCATAAGTCGATATCGAGCATATAAACATCATTGGCGTTCGATGCGATTAATATCAGTGGAGCAAAGAGCGTTAGGCCACCAAACCATTTCTTTCAATGAGGGTATTCGCGAGTTTTTTAAACAAAGGAAAAAGCTTAAAAACATTTCAGCAGTGATGTTGATTGAAAAGGAATAGCCTCCTTAAGGTATTAGTACAACAGCATTACGCCTTGGCGTAAAACAACAAACGCCCGATACAATCGTACCAGGCGTTTGTTATTTGATATAGCTGCGTTTTTTAAGCGAATCTTCTCTGCGACCAAGAAACGACTACGCCTAATATCGCTCCCATTACCGCGGATAACAGTGCGTCTTTTAGTACATACTCATACGACACAATATTGGTTACTGATACCATTTGAAGGTCCACTATTAGCCAAATAACCACGCTGTAAACCGCCCCAAACATTGCTGCGCCTGATCCGGAAGTGATTTGTAGTTTCGGTAGAAGGACGACGAATGCTATCAATTGTAAAAGTCCAAGAACAAACCCGGATACAAAATCAGGGGTTTCTCTTACGGCATCAGGATATGCTTCGTGCCATGTTGCAAATTCAGGAAGGAAAACAAAGTTGCCAAATAGGCCGCCTAGTATAACGAAGGTTATTAGTGCGAATAGTAATGAAATGAAAAATTGCTTGTTCATGGTAGTGTTATTTAAGTTTAGCTGATTGAGACATTCTAAAAAGAACAAATAGTGGAAGTATTCCTAGGACCGCATGCATAATCATTCCGTAGATACGCATAGATTCTGTCATGCCTTCAGGCATATTAGGATCAAACTTTACAAGGAAAATAGCAATGATGTTTATTGCACTTAATGAAAAAAGTGTTTTGATCATAAACGACTTTACCAAAGGCTTAGCTTCCTCGTTCATCTCGTAGTCTGAAATATTCTTTTTGGCGGGGAACGAGATGATACCCATCACTAGAAAAAGCGCAATGGAGGTAAGCGCAAGCATTTTATCATCATTATAGGTAGGGATGAGTGACGTTAATGCGAGAATCGAGAATAAGAAGTACCCCAGTAAGAAGTACAATCGTTTTAGCATTACTGCACCATAAATACTTATGGCAGAGATTACAATTGCGACAATTAAAATTTCCATGGTTTTGAAAGTTTAAATTACTATTAAGATTTAGCTGATTTAGAAGAATAGAAAGCCAATGCCGCGAGAAACGCTATAAGCCCTAATGCCTGCATAGGTACATTTACGGGTGTAGTAAAATGCTGCAGCAACCCGTTGATTAAGAAGAAGGTATAAGCCAACCCAGTGTAGAGTAATACCTTTTTTGCTTCTTTTAGAGGAAGACTACGTGTCGAAAACAGAATGATTCCAATAACGATACATGCAACGCCTAACGGCCAGTGCATTGCGGCACCCACCTCCACAGCGCCTCCAGTGAGCATGTATTCCGGAAAAGATTGTTTTGTTAATGTTTCGCCTCCTAGAATGAAGCCGATACCCTGGAGCACGTTGAGCGCCCCAATAAGGGTAATAATGGTTTTTGTTTTCATAATGGCTTTGTTTAGTAGCTCAATATATACCAATTTCTCATCAAGAAAAACAAAGGAACTCATTATTAATACACTTTGAGGTTTCTTTTGGTATTGTTTTTACACTAGAGATTTCTGCGGATAGGATTGACGTTAATTTCCCCACATCATCGTTTTTTCCACGCTGCCGTCATCGTACATGATGATCAGTGGGATGTCTGTTCTGAATAAGGTTTCGCGACCAATAAAGTCGACAATTTTAATGATTTGGCGCTCCGGTTCGACGGGTAATTCATCGCAAGGAGGTTCTAGGTTACCTATCCAATTAAATTGGTTTAGGCCGCTTGTGATTCGCTCGTCTAGATATTCAGCGAGTCCCTTTTTCACATGAGCACCGTAACTATTGTCAAGAGCGTTTAAGAAATCTGAAAACTGGAATCCGTAATCTTTGCGGTAATAGGTATCGGATTGCACAGCACTTTTAATCAAATTCTGTTGTGTCTCTAAATCGGAATACCAATTCGAGGTATCTAAATCCGTAAGTAGGGTATCGAGGTGTGCATTAAAGACATCTTTGTAATAGGGGATTTCAAGAAGACGTTCAACGAGCGGGCGGTTGCTTTGGTGCCATGTGTTAAGGTCTCTATTAGCCCAGTCTATCCCAAACCAATCGATACCGAAGGTATTATCAAGATCGTATTCAATGAAGACGAACTTTCCGTTGGAAGGTTGGCGGTAGAGGTAAAAGTTATTCTTGTTGTATGCGTGGCCGTCCCAGTGTCCTATAATGATTTCTGCGGCCAATGTTTTAAGGTAATGGTTGACCTCAAAATTGCGTTCCATGTAACACGGGAAATCGTCATCGCTGAGGTTGTTGAGTGAGTCTAAAAACGAGATGAATGCGCCGTAATCGTTTGAATCTTTATTAGTTTTCAGTTCGTAAACGCTTTTGTAGGAATTGGCATTGGCACCCCAATAATTCAAATCTGCACCCCAGCTGGCTTTGTATAAATTGCCCTGGTCATCATCAATAAATCGCTTTTGAAGAAATTCGTCGTCGATGTGTTCTACATTAAGGTACACGCCGCGGTAGTCGCCGTTTATAAAGAGTTTCACAAAGCTCGTTCGCGAGGCAATAAGGTGGTGTCTTTGAAGAAAATGAAGACTGGTCCAGTACCGCAATAGTGAAGGGTCGTTGTGCTGGCCAATGAGGTTCATTTTTTCGATGCCCTTGAATTTTTGTCCCGTCGTGTATTCATTAAAAGAGACTTTAAAACCCTTCTTTTTTGCATTACGAGAGGTGTTGCCTCGAACCCGAAACCCTACATTTTGAATGGTATCTGAAAAGGAGGAGCTTTCATAGCGAAACACCCCCGGAAAGTGATGATCACTAAATAGACTATCTCCTAGCAATATATTGAGATCACTTGGAGAGACAGTGATATGTACTTCTGCAACTTCGCTTTGTAAAAAGGCTTCGTTGGGTTGAGGCTGCACGAACGTTTGCCCCGCAGAAAAAAGCGGAAACAGTAAAGCGATCAGGTGGCAGGAGGTAGCGCGCATATGGAGCTAAGATACATAGAGGAACGATATCTTTATGGGTGATGTTGATCATTCAAAC
>JBELLO010000120.1:0-4355 GCA_042096495.1 Candidatus Arcticimaribacter sp. | reverse complement strand
TTTTTTGGGCTTTGATCGAAGGTTTTGTGGCTATCGCACTTTTATTAGGGGGTGGACTAGCCGCCATGCAAACCGCTTCTGTTAGTACCGGTATACTCTTTTTGCTCATTCTTTTTGTGATTTGCTATTCCCTTATCATTGATTTGAAAAAGGATTTATCGGCTGTAAAAAAAGAATCTTAGTCTATCTATTTTTGGATTGATTTAGCACTCGCCCAATAGGGTGAAAAAATGTATCTTGCTGTTTTTACGCCTAAAATGGATTAATCTATGGCCAGTGCTATTACAGTAAAAGCTCCCGGGAGAATTTGTTTTTTTGGGGATCATCAGGATTACCTTGGGTTACCTGTAATTGCCGCTACGATTGATCGGTATATTTATCTAGAGGCTTCGCCAAAGGAGCAAAAGACCCTTACCATTGAGCTGCTCGATTTAAACCAGCAAGAAACCATATCGCTAGAAGAAGATTTTTCTATTCTGACACCCAGAGATTACTTTCGCTCTGCCTTAAGGGTATTAAAAAGAGCAGGCATCATCCTCCAACAAGGGTATCATGTTAAAATGTATGGTGATATTCCAATAGAAGCAGGATTGTCCAGTTCTTCGGCCATGGTAGTGGCCTGGATCAGACTACTACTCAAATTAGCTCAACCTAATCATCAATTTAGCGATGAACAAATCGCGCAATGGAGTTATACGGCAGAAGTACTAGAATTTAATGAACCCGGTGGTTTGATGGACCAATACACCATTGCTCTTGGCGGAATGGTTTATCTCAACACTATTTCAGGGAATCATCAACGTTTAACTGCTCCTTGGGAAAGTATCATAATCGGGGATTCTGGTATAAAAAAAAGCACCTTAAGTGTTTTGTCTCAAGCCAAAGAAAATGCCCTAGAGGCCCTCGCAATAGTTAAAGGCCATACCCCTTCCTTTTTACTTGAAAAGGCAGAGAAAGCCACCTATCTGCAAACTGTAGATTTGCTTCCTTCAGCATTAAAACCTTATTGGTATGCCGCCATTCACAACCATCTCATTACCCAAGATGCCTTATCCTTATTCAAACAAGCTGAAATTGAAATGAATAGGGTTGGACAATTGATTGATGCACATCAAAGCATTTTGCAACATCAAATAAAGAATACTCCTTCTCCCATGATAAAAATGATGGAAGCTGCCACAGCAAATGGGGCGCATGGGACAAAGATTGTGGGTTCTGGGGGTGGAGGTTGTTTTGTTGCTTTATGTCAAAAGGATCAAGCAAATAAGGTGATTCAAGCAATAGAAAAGGCAGGGGCAAGGCAAGCTTTTGCCGTTAACATAACTTCTGTCTCAAATGACTAACCCAAAGCAACTTTTGATCATGGCCGGCGGGGCTTCTTCAAGAATGAAGAAAAGCCTGGCTCAGCACGATTTAGATCCATCCACTCTCCAAATCGCACAAAAAAATCACAAATGCTTAATTCCCGTGGGAGAGCAACAGCTCCCCTTATTGTATTATCATTTACTGCAAGCAAAGCGGGTGGGAGTAACAAAAGTGTTTATCATCACCCCAGAAGAAAATCAAGGTTTTTATGATTTTTTAGCTCAGGAGAATGTCAAAACCACCTTTGCGTCGATTTCAATTAAGCTCATTCAACAACAACTTCCTGCTGGAGCAAAGAAACCCTTAGGTACGGCAGATGCGGTGCAGCAAGCACTCGATAAAGCGCCAGCCTTAAGAGATGGTTCTTTTGTAGTGATGAACGGGGATAATGTCTATTCTGTGAAAAGCTTAGACGCATTATTTTCTCTTGCGACACCACAAAATGCTTTGATTGGGTATGATCAAGAAGGACTTAACTTTTCCAGTGAACGCATTCAAAAATTTGCCATTCTCAAGGTTAATGAAGAAGGTTTTCTAACAGCAATCATCGAAAAGCCTTCTAAAGAAGTAATGAATACTACCAGGGATAATACAAATAAAATAAGGGTAAGCATGAATATTTTTAAGTTGTACGGTCCCAGTATCTATTCTTTTTTAGAAAATTGCCCTATTGATCCTATTCGAAAAGAGAAAGAATTACCCACTGCGGTTCAGCAATATATTCAAGTTTATAAAGCAGGTTTTTTATTGCTTCCTTTTTGTGAGCATGTTCCAGATTTAACTTCTGCTGCAGACATAGATCTTTTGACCCAATTATCCCTTTAACCCCTGAAGGTTTAAATTTCAAGCCGTTCATTTTATCCTTCTTCAGAGAAATCTTATCTTCAGAGTGTATCCCTTAAAATGGGTTAGCATTTCACAGTATGAAACGACGCAACTTTATTCGATCAGCAAGTTTAGGTACCGCAAGTATCGCAAGCATGGGGTTTTCAACCTTACAAGAAAGCACCTCTAGACCAATTGAATCCAATTATATGGGAGGCTTTGCTGCGCCAGCCAAAGCAACCATAAAAGCAGCCTTTATTGGTTTAGGCTATCGCGGCAATGACCATTTGCGCAATTTTGCCTCTCTAGCTGGGACAGAAGTCGTGGCGCTATGTGATCTTTATCAAGACAACGTAGCGGCAAAGTTGGCCACACTAAATGAAATAGACCAGCACCAGCAACATCAAAAGGTCAAAACCTACTGGGGAGATGAAAATCGCTGGCGAGAGATGTTAGAAGAGGTCATGCCAGATGTGGTCTTTATCTCCACGAATTGGGCAAATCATGCCCCCATGGCCATAGCGAGTATGGAAAAGGGAGCCCATGCTTTTGTTGAGGTTCCCCTAGCCACTACAATGGAAGATTTATGGGCGATTATCAATACTTCTGAAAAGACACAAAAGCACTGTATGATGCTTGAAAATGTTAACTATGGCCGAGATGAGTTACTCTTTTTAAACCTTTGCCGCAAAGGCTATATCGGAGAACTATTACATGCCGAAGCAGCTTATATCCACGAATTGCGCTGGCAGATGAAAGAAGAAGAGCGTGGTACGGGTTCCTGGAGAACGCATCATTATGCTCACGGTCGTGGGAACTTATATCCCACCCACGGTCTAGGACCAGTGGCACAATATATGAACTTGGCAAGAGGCGAAGATACCTTTAAAAGTTTAGTCTCTTTTTCAAGCCCTGCAAAAGGAAGAAGCCTGTATGCTAAAGAAAATTTCTCTGCAGAGCACAAATGGAACCAGCTTGATTTTGCGAATGGAGATCTCAATACCTCTTTGGTCAAAACCCATTTAGGTAGAACCATTATGATACAGTGGGATGAAACTAGTCCTAGACCCTATACAAGACATAATCTTATACAAGGTACTTTGGGAACCTTAGCAGGTTTTCCTACTCGAGTCGCTCGCCAGGGCGGAGTTGAAGGGATTACAAAAGACCACCATCGCTGGGTTGAGGGAGAGCAAATGCAGCTTTTATATGAGAAACACGACCATCCTTTATACACCAGATTGAATACCGCTACAAAAAAGTCTGGTCACGGCGGGATGGATGGAATTATGATGTATAGAATTGTGGCATGTTTACAGAAAGGAGAAGCCTTAGATCAAAACGTTTATGAAGGCGCTTTATGGAGTGCAGTGGGACCTTTAAGTGCCCTTTCTATCGCCCAAGAAGGCATGCCGCAACGTTTTCCTGATTTTACCAGAGGAGAATGGGAAAATACGACTCCCTTAGAGATTGTTAATTAAGCCCTTTCCCAGCAAATATATTTTGTGTTTCTTTGAAAAACCAGACGATTAAACCGTATCAATGCAGTATTATTTCAAGAAAAAATTTTTTAAAGCAATATTTTTATTTCATAAGTTCTTCACTAAAACCTCCCGTCCACTAAAGGGATTTTATGGTATTTTTTTAACACCTACCTACAGTGATAAAACCTTTGAATACTATTTTAAAGGGACGTATGGAACACGCTTGAGTGACTGGCTTGCTAATGTAGAAGAAGAATTAGTTTTTTTAGACATTGGTGCTAATCAAGGTTTGTATTCTGTTTTAGCAGGGAAAAACCCAGCGATAAAAAAAGTTTTTTCTTTTGAACCCAATGACGCAATTGTTCCACTCTTGTTAAATAATCTTAAAGTAAATAAGATACAGTCACACGAAGTTATTCCAGCGGCAATATCTGATCAAACAGGATCATTGTCTTTAAATACGGTTGAAGGACATTCTGGTAAATCATCCCTGCGAACAGAGAACAATGCAGACGAAGCTAACGTATCAATCAAAACCATACAAACCATAAATCATGTCGCTTTAAATAAACGCATTCCTGCGCAAGCTTTAAACGGCATCAAAATCGATGTTGAAGGGCATGAAGAAGTGGTCCTTCAAGAATTAGTAAAATGTGATTTTTTCAAGCAAACCCAGTGGAT
>JBELLO010000119.1:0-4382 GCA_042096495.1 Candidatus Arcticimaribacter sp. | reverse complement strand
TACCAAAGAAAAAATAAAAAGAACCCCCTAAAATCTGCAAAAAATGGACAATATTATTTACCAAAAGGGACCTACACCCTTAACGTCGAACAAGGTCAAAACAACGCCTCACAAAGCTTTAAAATACAATAAAGCCTCCGTTGTTTTATGGAGTTTAAGTTTATTTGTGTGTCAACTTTTGTTCGCACAAGAAACTAAAAATGATAGTGTACCCACCTGGAAACAAGAAAAAAAACTAGGGGTATTAATCAATCAATCCAGTTTTGACAACTGGCTCGCTGGAGGAGTCAATAGTTTTAGTGGAACCCTCAATTTTGATTATGATCTTGCCTATCAAAATGAAAAATGGAATTGGACGACCACCCTAGATGCCGCTTTAGGCTATGCTAAAAATATGGGCGATGATTATTTTAACAAGACAGAAGACCAATTAGAAATCAACACTATTTTGCTTCGCAAAAGTGAACGAGCCATAAACTTTTCCTCTTCCTTCAATCTTAAAACGCAAAATGCTCCCGGGAATATTTTTGTCGAAGAAAACGGAAGTATCGAAAAAATAAAAACGTCAGCTTTTTTCTCTCCTGCTTATTTGCGTTTAGGAGCAGGAATAGCATTTAAGAAAGATGATCTCATTGCGCTACAATTCAATCCTATAAACGTACGATTAATCGTGGTTGATCAAATGTTTACAGCGGCTCTTTCAGAAGGAGAAACTTTCTTTGGGGTAGCAGCAGATAAAACAACCCGCTGGGAAAGTGGTGCTTCTTTTGCTCTGCAAAGCAAACTCAATGTTGCAAAGAATATCGAGCTGTTGAATAATTTGAGTTTAGTTGCAAACTATCTTGAGGAGTTTAAAAACATTGACCTTGATTTTACCAGCACCCTCAATATGAAAGTCAATGAGTATTTGAGTGCTATACTTGAAGTGCAGTTTTTATATGATGATAATGCATTAGCAGATCTTCAATTTCGACAAGTTTTTGGTTTAGCGGTCTCCTTGCCATTTTAGTTTTGTTTAAACAATAGGGGCGATGTGATGGAATACTTCTAGATTGCTTAAACAGGAATATCACAGACAAATTTAGAGTTGTTATAAACTGTGAAAATCAAAGGGAATAATTTCATTCTAACAGCTTTATGCCTTAATTTTGTTTAAACTAAACTGAATTTAATGAGCACACTAATCAAGACGTCACTGGCTAGAAAATTTGCCATGGCGCTTTCAGGATTGTTTTTGGTTTTCTTTTTGCTACAGCATTTTACCATCAATCTAACTTCTGTTTTCAGTGAAGAGGTCTTCAATGAACTTTCACACTTTATGGGAAATAATCCACTAGTACAATTTGCCTTACAACCCGTATTGATTTTTGGGGTGATTTTTCACTTTGTAATGGGCTTTGTTTTAGAGATTCAAAATAGAAAAGCAAGAGCAAGCAAATACGCCACAAATAATGGCGCGGCAAATTCATCTTGGATGTCAAGAAACATGATTATCTCTGGTGCTGTTGTATTGTCCTTCCTTGGGCTTCACTTTTACGACTTTTGGATTCCAGAAATGAATTATAAATATGTTGAGGTGCTTCCAGAAAATCCCACAAGATATTTCGAAGAGATGGTCCATAAGTTTGAGAGTCCTGTTCGTGTAGGATTATACGTTATTTCTTTTGGCTTTTTAGCCTTACACCTCTTACACGGGTTTAGCTCTTCGTTCCAATCTCTGGGCGCAAATAATAAATACACTCGAGCGATAAAAGGCTTTACGACTGCTTTTGCGATCGGGATTCCATTAGGGTTTGTCTTTATTGCATTGTTTCACCATTTAACAGCATTTTAATATGGCGACTTTAGATTCTAAAATACCAAAAGGGCCTCTGGCCGACAAGTGGACCAATCACAAGAGCCACATCAATCTAGTGAGTCCTGCGAACAAACGTTTAATTGACGTGATTGTGGTAGGAACAGGTTTAGCCGGAGCATCAGCTTCTGCTACCCTTGCAGAGCTAGGATATAATGTAAAAACATTTTGTTTTCAAGATTCTCCACGTCGTGCACACTCTATTGCTGCGCAAGGGGGAATCAATGCTGCAAAAAATTATCAAGGTGATGGGGATTCTACCTATCGCTTGTTTTATGATACCATTAAAGGGGGCGATTATCGTTCTCGTGAAGCTAATGTTCACCGTTTAGCAGAGGTGTCAACGAATATTATCGACCAGTGTGTTGCACAAGGGGTTCCTTTTGCACGTGACTATGGAGGATTATTAGACAACCGTTCTTTTGGAGGGGTTTTAGTTTCCAGAACATTCTATGCTAAAGGTCAAACAGGACAACAATTATTGCTAGGGGCTTATTCTGCCATGAACCGTCAAATAGGGCGTGGTAAAATCAAAATGTACAACCGTCACGAGATGATGGACCTTGTTGTTGTTGATGGAAAAGCACGTGGGATTATCACCCGTAACTTAGTCAATGGACAAATTGAGCGTCATGGAGCACATGCGGTTGTGATCGCTTCAGGAGGATATGGAAACGTATTCTTCTTATCGACTAACGCCATGGGAAGTAATGTTTCTGCTGGATGGAAAATTCACAAAAAAGGAGCGCATTTTGCCAACCCTTGTTTTACACAAATCCACCCTACTTGTATTCCAGTATCTGGAGATCACCAGTCAAAGTTGACTTTGATGTCAGAATCTTTGCGTAATGATGGACGAATTTGGGTACCTAAAAACATTGAAGACGTAAAAGCCATTCGCGAAGGCAAGTTAAAACCAACTGAAATCGCGGAAGAAAATCGCGATTATTACCTAGAGCGTCGCTATCCGGCCTTTGGTAACCTTGTGCCTCGTGATGTAGCGTCTCGCGCCGCTAAAGAGCGTTGTGATGCAGGCTATGGTGTAAATAAAACAGGAGAGGCCGTTTACCTTGATTTTGCTTCTGCTATTATGCGTTATGGAAAAGAGCAGGCACACGTAAAAGGTTTAAATGAAAACGATCAAGCCTTAGTCAAGAAATTAGGGCAAGATGTTGTACGTGCAAAATATGGAAACCTTTTCCAGATGTACGAAAAAATCGTTGATCAAGACCCTTATGAAACACCTATGATGATTTATCCAGCGGTACACTATACCATGGGAGGTGTATGGGTAGATTATAACTTAATGACCAGCATCCCGGGTTGTTATGCGATTGGAGAAGCAAACTTCTCTGACCACGGTGCGAACCGTTTAGGAGCGTCTGCTTTGATGCAAGGTTTAGCAGATGGTTATTTTGTACTTCCATATACGATAGGAGATTATTTAGCCGATGATATCCGTACGGGAGCCATCGATACCAATACCCCAGAATTTGAGGCTGCCGAAAAAGCAGTGAAGGATCAAATCAATGCTTTTGTAAACAATAACGGTAAAAACTCAGTAGATTCTTATCACAGAAAACTGGGGAAAATCATGTGGAACAAATGTGGAATGTCTCGTAATGCAGAAGGTTTAAAAGAAGCCATCGCAGAGATTAAAGCCCTGCGTGAAGATTTCTATAAAAACGTTAATGTTCCAGGAGAAGCTAACGAGTTCAACGAACAGTTAGCAAAAGCAGGTCGCGTGGCAGACTTCCTAGAATTAGGAGAGTTATTTGCCAAGGATGCCCTTGAGCGAACAGAATCTTGTGGAGGACACTTCCGTGAAGAGTCACAAACGCCTGAAGGGGAAGCCCTGCGTGATGATGAAAACTTTACGTTTGTATCTGCTTGGGAATACAAAGGAGAACCTTCTGAGGCGGTTTTAGTCAAAGAAGACTTGAACTATGAAGAAATTGAAGTAAAAACACGTTCATACAAATAGACCTATGAATTTAACACTAAAGATTTGGCGTCAAGCAAACGCAGACGCTACCGGAAGTATAGAGACTTATCCTATTGAGAATGTATCACCAGATATGTCCTTTTTAGAAATGATGGATGTGCTCAACGAAGAATTAATTGGCAAAGGGATCGACCCAGTTGCATTTGACCACGATTGTCGCGAAGGAATTTGCGGAATGTGCTCGATGTACATTAACGGAGAAGCCCACGGTCCAGACCGTTTAGTAACGACCTGTCAATTGCACATGCGTAAATTTAAAGATGGAGATACCATCACCATTGAACCTTTCCGTGCGAATGCTTTTCCAGTGGTAAAAGATTTAGCGGTAGACCGTTCTGCTTTTGATCGTATTCAACATGCGGGTGGTTTTGTGAGTGTAAACACTTCTGGAAATACCCAAGATGCTAACGCGATTCCAATTGATAAACACGATGCAGACAAAGCTTTTGATGCTGCAACCTGTATTGGATGTGGCGCTTGTGTAGCGAGCTGTAAAAATGCTTCTGCGATGTTGTTTGTTTC